>NZ_KV823878.1:0-6774 GCF_001815995.1 Dietzia sp. HMSC21D01
GCCGACGTCCGCCGTGTCCGCCGCGCCCGGGCGCCCCGCCCTGCCGACCGGCCCGGAGGCGAGATGAGCCGTCGCGTCGTCGGACGGGTTCTGTTCGCCGGCCCCGAGCGACCCCACCGAGCCGCCGGTGGCGAACGCGGTATCGAGCAGGGACGCCGCCTGCTGCCACGGGGCCGCGGGCACGCGGGTGCCGTCGAGCAGCACCACTGCCAGCCGCCTCCCGTCGCGCTCGGCCGCGCCGATGTACGTGTGGCGGGCGTCGTCCGTGAAGCCGGTCTTGCCGCCGATCGCGCCCGGGTAGTTGTAGAGGAGCAGGTTGTCGTTGCCCACCACGAACCCGGGATTGACGGTGACCCCGTCCGGGCGGATGACCGGGCCGGTGTTCGGCGGCGCCTCGGCGGGGTCGGGCGGGCCCGCGCCCTCGCCGGCGGGATACCCGGGGAATCCGGTGGACTGCGTGGCGACGATCTCGGCGAACGTCGGCCGGGTCATCGCGTCGCGGAAGATCAGAGTCATGTCGTAGGCGCTGGACATCATGCCGGGCCCGTCGAGCCCGTTGACCGTGGCCGCATAGGTGCTGCGCGCCCCGATCCCGGCGGCGTGGGCGTTCATCGCCTCGAGCGTCGCCTCGATCCCGCCCATCTGGTGCGCGAGCACCACGGCCGCGTCGTTGCCCGACGACATGAGCAGTCCGGTGAGCAACCGTTTGACGGAGTACGCACCGCCCGGGCCGACGCCCACGAGGCTGCCCTCGGCCCCCTCGAGGTCGGCGTCGGTGACGTGGACGATCCGATCCGGGTCGAGAGTGTCGAGCGCGACGGTCGCGAGCAGCGTCTTGATGAGACTGGCGGGGCGATAGCGACCGTGAGGGTCGCGGGCGGCCACGATCTCGCCGCTGTCGAGGTCGGAGATCATCCACGCGCTCGCCGTCACGTCGCGGGGCGTCTCGAAACCGTCAGGGGCTACGACGTCGCAGCCGGCCAGCGCGTCGCCGCCCGGCGGGATCTCGGGGACGGGGGGAGGGGTGGGCGCGGTCTGGCCGGGCAGCGGGACCTCGGACTCGTCGACCGGTGCGGGCGGGGTCGTGCGGTGGGGACAGCCGGTGATGTCGCGTGGGGTGTCGAAGTACGACGACGAGGTGGTCGACGGCAACACGGCCGCCGGCGGCGCCTCCGTGAGCGGGAGGTCCGGCGCGGGTTCGACGGCCGTAGCGGGGTCCGCGGCGGCGAGGGGTGTCAGCGCGACGAGGGCCGCGATCGCGAGGCCGGCGGCGCGGTGTGCGGGCCGTCGTCGGGTGCTGGTCACGGGTCCAGATTCTATGACCGGCCGGGGCGTTCGTGGGCCGGACCCGCCGTGAGACGGGCCGCCGAGGCGAACGCATTCCCCGCAGCCGCTCCCGGCGATGGCGTCTCGCTCCCGGCGTCGCTTGCAGCCGCTCCCTGCGATGGCGTCTCGCCCCTCCCGATGGCGTCTCGCTCGCCAGCTTTCGACAGCCGCGCGCGGACATGTCGTCTCGCGCGCTCATCGGTACGCGCCAGACGCCATGGCGAGAGGCGGCCATGGGAGGCATGGGTAGGGTGCGCAGTGACGCGCGCAGCGCAGGCCCGGGCGGGCCGGAAATGCGGGCGGGGCCGCACCCTCCGGAAGTGGAGGATGCGGCCCCGGCCGCGGCGGAGTCTGGGGCGCCCCGCGTGGGGATGATCAGCGGGCGAACAGCAGTGCGCGCTTGACCTCCTGGATCGCCTGCGTGACCTGGATGCCACGGGGGCACGCGTCGGTGCAGTTGAAGGTGGTGCGGCAGCGCCACACGCCCTCGGCGTCGTTGAGGATCTCGAGACGCTCGGCGGCGCCCTCGTCACGGGAGTCGAAGATGAACCGGTGAGCGTTGACGATGGCCGCCGGCCCGAAGTACGACCCGTCGGCCCAGAACACGGGGCAGGAGGTCGTACAGCAGGCGCAGAGGATGCACTTGGTGGTGTCGTCGAAGCGGGCGCGGTCGGTCTGCGACTGGATGCGCTCGGCGGTCGGCTGGTTGCCGGACGTGATGAGGTACGGCATGACGTCGCGGTACGACTTGAAGAACGGCTCCATGTCGACGTAGAGATCCTTCTCCACCGGCAGACCGCGCAGCGGCGCCACAGTGATGGTGATGGACTTGCCGTCCTTGGGGAGCATGTCCTTCATGAGGACCTTGCACGCCAGGCGGTTCACGCCGTTGATGAGCATGGCGTCCGACCCGCAGATGCCGTGCGCACAGGACCGGCGGAACGCCAGGGACCCGTCGATGTAGTTCTTGACGTACATCAGCAGGTTGAGCAGACGGTCCGACGGTAGGGCCGGGACCTCGTACTCCTTCCAACCCGCCGAATCCGGATCCTCCGGGTTGAACCGGGCGATCTTCAGCGTGACCATGGTCGAGCCGGGCGGGACGGGACGGTTGTCGGAGTTCGGGTCCCTGCCGTCGGTGGCCTTGGTGGTGTCGACTGCGGTGGTCATCAGTACTTACGCTCCATCGGCTCGTAGCGGGTCTGCACAACCGGCTTCCAGTCCAGCCGGATGTCGGAGAGCAGGTCGAGACCGCCCTCCTTGAACGCCATGGTGTGCTTCATGTATGTCTCGTCGTCGCGGTCAGGGTAGTCCTCGCGGGAGTGACCGCCGCGGGACTCCTTGCGGTTGAGGGCACAGACGACCGTGACCTCCGCCAGCTCCAGCAGGAAGCCCAGCTCGACGGCTTCCAAGAGCTCGGTGTTGAAACGCTTGCCCTTGTCCGAGACGGTGACCTCGGCGTAGCGCTTCTTCAGCTCGCGCAGCTCATCGCGGGCCTCGGTGAGCGACTGCTCGGTGCGGAACACCGACGCCTTGTCGTCCATCATGGCCTGCATCTGGCTGCGGATGTCGGCGGCGTTCTCCGTGCCGTGCGGGGCGAGCATGCGCTCCATCCAGTCGCGGACCATCTTCTCCGGCTCCTCGGGGAGCTCGACGAACTCGTGGTTCGCAGCGTACTCCGCCGCGGCGATGCCGGCGCGGCGGCCGAAGACGTTGATATCCAGCAGCGAGTTGGTGCCCAGGCGGTTGGAGCCGTGGACGGACACGCAGGCGCACTCTCCGGCGGCGTACAGGCCGGGGACGACGTCGGAGTTGTTGCGCAGCACCTCGCCCCGGACGTTGGTCGGGATGCCGCCCATGACGTAGTGGCAGGTGGGGAACACGGGCACGAGCTCGGTCACGGGGTCCACACCGAGGTACGTGCGGGAGAACTCGGTGATGTCGGGCAGCTTCTCCTCGAGCACGTCGGCGCCGAGGTGGGTCACGTCGATGTAGACGTAGTCCTTCTCGGGGCCGGCGCCGCGACCCTCGCGCACCTCAAGGACCATCGAGCGGGCGACGATGTCACGCGGGGCGAGGTCCTTGATGGTGGGGGCGTAGCGCTCCATGAAACGCTCGCCGTCGGCGTTACGCAGGATGCCGCCCTCGCCACGGACGGCTTCGGAGATGAGGATGCCCAGGCCGGCCAGGCCGGTCGGGTGGAACTGGTGGAACTCCATGTCCTCCAGCGGCAGGCCCTTGCGGAAGACCACGGCCATGCCGTCACCGGTGAGGGTGTGGGCGTTGGAGGTGGTCTTGTACATACGGCCCGAGCCGCCGGTCGCGAAGACGGTGGCCTTGGAATGGAAGACGTGCAGGTCGCCGGAGGCGAGCTCGTAGGCGACGCAGCCGGTGGCGACGGGGCCGTCGGCGGTCTCCGTGAGGCAGAGGTCCAGCACGTAGAACTCGTTGAAGAACTCGACCTTGTGCTTTACGCAGTTCTGGTAGAGCGTCTGCAGGATCATGTGACCCGTGCGGTCGGCCGCGTAGCAGGCCCGGCGGACGGGCGCCTTGCCGTGGTCACGGGTGTGTCCGCCGAAGCGGCGCTGGTCGATCTTGCCCTCGGGCGTGCGGTTGAACGGCAGGCCCATGTTCTCCAGGTCGATGACGGCGGTGATGGCCTCCTTGGCCATGATCTCCGCGGCGTCCTGGTCGACGAGGTAGTCGCCGCCCTTGACCGTGTCGAACGTGTGCCACTCCCAGTTGTCCTCCTCGACGTTGGCGAGGGCCGCGCACATGCCGCCCTGGGCGGCGCCGGTGTGGGAGCGGGTGGGGTAGAGCTTGGTGAGGACCGCGGTACGGGTACGCGGGCCCGCCTCGATGGCCGCGCGCATGCCTGCGCCGCCCGCGCCGACGATCACTACGTCGTACTGGTGCTGGTGGACCTGACGATCGGTCATGGGTTACTCAGTGCTCGCTTTCGAAGAATGGGGAGTCCGCAGCCGGCGATCAAATGTCGTAGGCGAGGCCGAAGATGGCGTAGGTGCCCAGGACCAGGGTCAGAACGGTGGCGGCGAGGAGGATCGAGTTGAGCCAGAACCGGGTCGAGTCCTTGCGCGAGTAGTCGGCGATGATGGTGCGGACACCGTTGGCGCCGTGCAGCATCGCCAGCCAGAGCATGAGGATGTCCCAGGTCGCCCAGAACGGGCTCTGCCAGCGATCGGCCACGTAGGCCCAGTCGATGCGCTGGACGCCCTCGTCGATCATGAGGCCGACCGTCAGGTGGCCGAGGGTGAGGATGACCAGCGCGACGCCGGAGAATCGCATGAAGATCCACGCGGTGCGCTCGAAATTGAAGCGCGAGCGGAGGCGCGGGGACCGGGGCTGCGCCAGCGAGGCGGGGCGGTCGTAGGAGGTCTGGAGAACAGGTGCGTCTGCCATGGTGATCGTTCTCCTTAGAGGTGCTCGAAGAGGAGGAAGAGGAGGCGCGCGGTCGCGGCGGCGAAGACCACGACCCAGATCGCGAGGATCGTCCACAGCATCTGGCGCTGGTACTTGGCGCCCTTGGACCAGAAGTCCACCAGGACGATGCGCAGGCCGTTGAGCGCGTGGAACAGCACGAGCGCCACGAGGCCGATCTCCATCAGCCCGACGATCGGCGTCTTGTACGTGTCGATGACCGCGTTGTAGCTCTCCGGGCTCACCGTGACGAGCGACGTGTCGAGCACGTGCACGAAGAGGAAGAAGAAGATCGCGACGCCGGAGATTCGGTGGGCGACCCACGACCACATCCCCGGGTCACCCTTGTAGAGATTGAGCTTCTTTCTGGGGGCCGGACGCGCCGGCGCCTGCGCAGTACTCATGGGCTTGTCGTGCCTCCGAATCGTCTGGGCCTGATGCCATCGGCGCGCGTTCCGGCCCGAGAGCACAGCGGGCGCCTACTAGGACTTTAGACCTGAGATCTGCCTGACGAAAACCAGGGTGGGTACCGTGGTCGGGGCGGGTAATGCCTGTTAGGCGACCCTAAATGAAGTTACCGAGGGGTAGATCGACGTGACGCATGATGAATCCGCAGCACAACGCAGCACTCTTGTCGACACTCTCACGGAAGTGGCACTGGGGGCCGCGCGAAACGCCTACACGCCCTACTCCGGCCTGGGGGTCGGTGCCGCCGCGCTGACCGGGCCTCCGGTCGGCCCTGCCGTCGCGGGAACGGAACCCGGGATCACGCCGCCCCCCGGCCGGGGAGACGGGCGGGATCGGATCGTCGTCGGGTGCAACGTGGAGAACGCCTCCTACGGGTTGACACTGTGTGCCGAGTGTTCGCTCGTGTCGGACCTCCACCGCACCGGAGGCGGGAGGCTGCTCGAGCTCGTCGTCGTCACCCACACCGGCGAGCCGCTCTCGCCGTGCGGGCGCTGCCGGCAGCTCCTCCACGAACACGGCGGCCCCGACCTGGTCGTCCACACCGCACGCGGCGCGGTGCGCCTCGGCGAGCTCCTCCCGGACGCGTTCGGGCCGGGGGACCTGGCGTGAGCGCGCGGGTCGGTCCGGCGCGACGCCATGACGCCGTGCGGATCATCGAGGCGAAGAGGGACGGACGGGAGCTCGACGACGACGAGATCGACTGGATCGTCGAGGGGTTCACCAGCGGGGCCGTCGCGCCCGAGCAGATGTCCGCGCTCGCGATGGCGATCTATTTCCGCGGGATGACCGACCACGAGATCTCCCGGTGGACCTCTGCCATGGTGCGCTCGGGCACCCGACTGGACCTGTCCACCGTGACCCGCGGCGACGCCGTGGTGCCGACCGTCGACAAGCACTCGACCGGCGGGGTGGGCGACGCGATCACCCTCGTGCTCACGCCGCTGCTCGCGACCTGGGACGTCGCCGTGCCGCAGCTGTCCGGTCGCGGACTCGGCCACACGGGCGGCACGCTCGACAGACTCGAGTCGATCCCCGGGTGGCGCGCGGACCTCGACGCCGACGAACTGCGGGCCGTCCTGACGCGGACGGGGGCCGTGATCTGCGCTGCCGGGGCGGACCTCGCCCCCGCCGACCGGGCCCTCTACGCGCTCCGAGACGTCACCGGCACCGTCGCGTCCATCCCGATGATCGCGGCGTCCATCATGAGCAAGAAGATCGCCGAGGGCACCGGAGCGCTGGTGTTGGACGTGAAGTTCGGCTCCGGCGCGTTCCTGCCCGCCCCCACCGACGCCCGCGAGCTGGCGCGGGTGATGGTCGGGATCGGCGCCGCCGCCGGTGTGCGGACCAGCGCCCTGGTGACCGCCAACCACACGCCGCTCGGTCGCGCCGTGGGCAACGCGCTCGAGGTGGCTGAGGCGCGGGAGATCCTCGCCGGCGGGGGGCCCGCCGACATGGTCGACCTCACCTGCGCGCTGGCGCTGGAGGCGCTCGCCGCGGTGGGGATCCCGGACGCCGACCCGCGTGCCCGGCTGGCGGACGGGC
>NZ_KV823879.1:0-8634 GCF_001815995.1 Dietzia sp. HMSC21D01
GGCACTGCGCGCAGCCGCCCGCGCCACCGGCGGCACCGACGGCGGCACCGACGGCACGGGAGCCGCGGACGACGCCCTCTCCGGCGCCCGCCTCGAGCAGGAGGACCTCCTCGGCGCCATCAGCGTGATCCGGCCGCTCTCCCGCTCGGGGACGGAGGAGCTGAGCCTGGGCTCGATCACGCTCGACGACGTCGGTGACATGGAGGAGGTGCGCCAGGCGCTCACCGAGACGGTGCTGTGGCCGCTGCAGCACCGCGAGTCCTTCGAGCGCCTGGGCGTGCAGCCACCGCGGGGTGTCCTGCTGTACGGCCCGCCCGGCTGCGGCAAGACGTTCGTGGTCCGTGCACTCGCGGCGAGTGGGCGACTGACCGTGCACATGGTCAAGGGCGCCGAGCTCATGGACAAGTGGGTCGGGTCGTCGGAGAAGGCTGTCCGCGACCTGTTCCGCAAGGCCCGCGACTCGGCGCCGTCCCTGGTGTTCCTCGACGAGATCGACGCCCTCGCCCCACGTCGCGGCCAGACCGGCGACTCCGGGGTGGGCGACCGCGTCGTTGCCGCGCTGCTCACCGAGCTCGACGGCGCCGAACCGCTGGGCGACGTCGTCATCCTCGGCGCCACCAACCGGCCCGAGCTCATCGATCCCGCGTTTCTCCGCCCCGGGCGGCTCGAGCGACTGGTGTTCGTCCCGCCGCCGGACGCGGAGGCCCGCGCCGACATCCTGCGCGCCGCCGGCCGTGACGTCCCGCTGGCCGACGACGTCGACCTGGACGAGCTCGCCGCCGACCTCGACGGCTACTCCGCCGCCGACTGCGCGGCCCTGCTGCGTGAATCGGCGTTGACCGCGATGCGCCGGGACATCGACGCGGCCGAGGTCACCGCCGACGACGTGGCCCGCGCGCGCCTCGCCGTGCGGCCGTCGCTCGACCCCGACCAGGTCGAGAACCTGCGGCTCTACGCGGAGCGACGCGCCGACTGAGCCGGCCCGGGAGCTCGAGGCGTCGACCACACGGGCTTGCCGGGTCCGCGGACGGCAGCCTATGGTGGGGATCATGCGGAAGATTCTCGTAGTAACCGGACGTAACGGGGCCTGACAGACCGGCACCCCCGTTGCGTGGTTGCTCTTTCTCCGTCGGTCATCGTCACCGACGTCGAGAAGCGAGAACACCATGAACGCCGCCACGCACCACCTCCCCACCGGCATCAACGGCCGCACCCCCCACGGCAGCATCGCCCGCGACACCGACTCCCGCGGTGCCACCGCCACTCCCTGCCCCTTCGCCGAACGCTTCGGGCGGCGCATGCCCCGCGGATTCGCCGAGGAGGCGGCCGGGATGGACTGGCGGGCCCTCGTCGACACCTACGCCCCCTCGTCCGACCACTTCCACCTGGCCGATTTCTCGCGGCGCCCGCTCGGTCGTGGGATCACCGCCTACGAGGCGATCCTGGCCACCCGCACCGCCGACGACGCGCCCGGAGACTTCCGCGCTCACCGTCTCACCACCGAGTCCTGTGGCGACCTCACGGCGATGTCGGAGATGCTGAGCCGGGTCGGCGCGCCCGCCGAGATCGAGCGGTTCCACCAGTACGAGGGGCGCGGGTTCGACGAGGCGACGTCGTCGTGGTGCACCATCCTGCGAGCGACGAGCGGCAGGCGCGAGACGTGGGCACTCGGCTTCGGCCAGACCGCGGCGGAGGCGTCCATCTCCGCGCTGCTCAGCGCAGCGACCCGTCTTCACCTGCGGTGAAAGCGGCTCGAAACGCTGTTCTGTAAAGTAAGCGCAGTAACCACGCCCCGGTCGACACCGGTCGCCCGCCCCCTCCCGGCGGGTCCATCCGCATGTCGTCGTCCGATCGACGCAAGGGAAGGAGCCGCCGGTGATCGTGATCCTCGCGGCCCATGCCGTGGCCGCCCTGATCGCGCTCCCACTGGTGCTGAGGCTCGGACGCCGCGCTTTCCCGCTGCTGGCGCTCGTCCCCGCCGGCGGCGCGGTATGGGTGGCCGCCAATCTCGACCGTGTGCCCACGGAGACCCTCCAGTGGGCGCCCGGCATCCACCTGACGCTGGACCTGCGGATGGACGCGCTGTCCGCACTGATGTCCCTCATCGCACTGGGCGTCGGCGCGCTCGTCCTGTTCTACTGCACCTGGTACTTCGACGACACCGAGCCCCGCCTGCACCTGTTCGCGGCCGAGATGGTCGCGTTCGCCGGAGTCATGTTCGGCCTGGTCGTGGCCGACAACATGGTGCTGCTCTACACCTTCTGGGAGATCACCTCCGTCCTGAGCTTCCTGCTCGTCGGCCACTACGCGGAGCGGGCGACATCCCGCCGCGCCGCCACACAAGCCCTGCTCGTCACCACACTCGGCGGCCTGGCGATGCTGGTCGGCATGATCATCCTGGCCCAGGAGGCCGGGACCTACCTGCTCAGCGAGATCGTCGCCTCTCCGCCGTCCGGCTCTCTCGTCCACTGGGCCCTCGGCCTGGTGATCGTCGGCGCGACGAGTAAATCCGCCATCGCCCCCCTGCATTTCTGGCTCCCCGGAGCCATGTCCGCACCCACGCCGGTGAGCGCCTACCTGCACTCCGCGGCGATGGTCAAGGCCGGGGTCTTCCTCGTCGCCGCCTTCAGCCCGGGCCTGTCCGGATCGTCGACGTGGCAGCTGCCGCTCATCGTTCTCGGCCTGGTGTCCCTGCTCATGGCCGGCTGGCGCGCCCTGCGGGAAACCGACCTCAAGCTGGTGCTCGCCTTCGGAACCGTGTCCCAGCTGGGGTTCCTGCTGGTCCTGGTCGGCATCGGATCGCGCGACACGATGCTCGCCGGACTCACGATGCTGCTGGCGCACTCGCTGTTCAAGTCCGCGCTGTTCATGGCCGTCGGCGTCATCGACAAGACCACCGGCACCCGGGAGATCCGCGAACTGTCCGGTCTGGGCCGCAAGAGTCCCGCTCTCGCCGTCTTCTTCACCCTCGCCGCCGCGTCGATGGCCGGTCTGCCGCCCTTCCTCGGATTCGTCGGTAAGGAATCCGCGTTCGCCACCACGCTGACCGAGGAGCGGCTCCACGGCATGCCGGCGCTCGTCGTCACCGCCGGGCTGGTCGTCGGCTCGGTCCTCACCTTCTCCTACACCGCCCGCCTCGTCATGGGCGCGTTCCGCTCCAAGCCGTTCTTCCCGGACGGGATCAGCCCCGCGGTCGCCGAGTCGAAGCCGGTCACCCCGCTCTTCCTCTCCGTGCCCGCGCTCCTCTCCGTCGCCGGCCTCGTGCTCGGTGTGTGGTCGGCGCCCGTCGAGGCGCTGCTCACCCGGTTCGTCGACGTCGCGTTCCCGCCGGGCAGCCCGTGGGCGGGCGAGGAGGCCTACCACCTCGGGCTGTGGCACGGGTTCGGTGTCCCGCTCGCGCTCACCGCGGTCGTATACGTCCTCGGCACCATGCTCTACGTCGCGCAGCGGACCGTGGAGCGGATGCAGTTCGAGTCGCCCGCCCTGGGTAACGCGGACCGCATCTACGACGCCGTCCTGCGCTTCTTCGACATCTTGTCGCTGCGCCTGACCGCCAGCATCCAGCGCGGCTCCCTCCCGCTCACCCTGGGCATCATCCTGTTCACGCTCGTGGTGTTCCCCTTCGTGTCCCTGCTGGTCGGCACCCGCGAGGGCCTGCGGATGGAACTGTCCGCTAATCCGGTCGTGCTGTTCGTCATGATCCCCATGACCGTCGCCGCGGTGGCCGCCACCGTCCTGCGCAACCGCCTCGCCGCCGTCGTCAGCATGTCCGTGACCGGCTACGGCGTCGCCGTGATCTTCGCCTTCCACGGTGCTCCCGACCTCGCGCTCACCCAGGTGCTGGTCGAGACGCTGATGATGGTCACGTTCGTGCTGGTCCTGCGCACGATGCCCGCCGAGGTGCCCCTGTCCGACGGCTTCCGCCGCCTGCGCGCCTGGCTCGGCATCGGCGTGGGACTCCTCGTCGTCATCGTCGGCGCGTACGCCATCAACGCCCGCCAGGACCCAGCCGTGTCCACGGTCTTCCCGGACATCGCCTACCGGATCGGCAACGGCGCCAACGCCGTCAACGTCACCCTCGTCGACATCCGCGCCTGGGACACCCTCGGCGAGATCACCGTGCTGCTGGTCGCCGCGACCGGTGTGGCCAGCCTCGTCTTCCGCAATCGTCGCTACGGCTCCGGGCCACGCATCGCTGACGCCGACAAGACCCGCTCCGGACGGCGCGGGATGGAGGCGGCCCGGATCGTCATCGAGGCACCGGGGGCTTCGCCCGGCCGGTGGCTGGTCGGCGCGACCGTGCGCGACCCCCGCGCCCGCTCGCTCGTCCTCGAGGTCACCACCCGTCTCATCTTCCCCACGATGATGATCCTGAGCCTGTTCTTCTTCTTCGCCGGCCACAACAACCCCGGCGGCGGTTTCGCCGGGGGGCTGGTCGCGGGTCTCGCGCTCGTTCTGCGCTACCTCGCGGGTGGCCGTTACGAACTCGGCGAGGCCGTCCCGATCGATGCCGGACGGATCCTCGGCGCCGGCCTCCTGCTGGCCGCCGGTACCGCCGCCGCCTCGATGGCCCTCGGTGCGCCGCCGCTGTCCAGCGCCACCTTCGAGTGGACGCTGCCCGTGTTCGGTGAGGTCAAGCTCGTCACCGCGCTGTTCTTCGACGCGGGCGTGTACCTCATCGTCGTCGGCCTGGTCCTCGACATCCTCCGCAGCCTGGGAGCGCGGCTCGACCTCGACGCCGAGGACCTCGAGGAGCTCAGGGCCGTCTACGTCGACGCCACCGACTCGCCCTCCACCGCCGCCCTGCGCCGCGTCCCCGGCGTCGACAGCGAAGCTCCACGGTCCGACCTGGCCGCGCGCCGCGCCGCGCGTCTCGAGGCCGCCGAGAACCAGGGCACCACACCCCAGGGGATGCCATGACCGCCGACTTCGCACTCCTACTCATGGCCGGTGTCCTCAGCGCCACCGGTGTCTACCTGCTTCTCGAGCGCGCGATCATCAAGATCCTGCTCGGCATCATGATCCTGTCCAACGGCGTCAACCTGCTCATCCTCGCGGCCGGTGGAGCCCCGGGGAACCCGCCCATCCGCGGCCGGTCATGGGGCGACAACACCGTCGACTCGGATCCGTTGTCCCAGGCGATGATCCTCACCGCGATCGTCATCACCGCCGGCGTGGGTGCGTTCATCCTGGCCCTGGCCTACCGCTCCTATCAGTTCACCACTGTGGACGAGGTCGCGGACGACGCCGAGGACACCAAGATCGCCCAACGCTCCCCCACCGACGCCTGGTCCGCTCCGGACCGCGACGCCTCGGACGACCAGACCACGGGCCAGCCCACCGAACTCGGCGACCACGTGGATTACGACGACGAGGACCTCGAGGAAGCCGAGGCCGAAGCCGAAGCCCGGGCGGAGGCCCGCGCAGAGGCCAGGG
Organism: Dietzia sp. HMSC21D01; assembly: GCF_001815995.1. NCBI lineage: Bacteria > Bacillati > Actinomycetota > Actinomycetes > Mycobacteriales > Dietziaceae > Dietzia > Dietzia sp. HMSC21D01. The sequence continues at coordinate 5,437 of NZ_KV823879.1, forward strand.
CGAAAGCCGAGGCCGAGGCGCGGGAGGTCGACAGACGAGAGCGGCGGTACAAGAAGGCCGGTAAGGAGGAGGAACTGTGATCTCTCCCGACCTCTTCGGGTACCTCATCCCCTCCGTCGTCCTCCTGCCGCTGCTCGCGGCCGCGCTGTGCCTGGTGGTCTCCCGCCGGCCGCGGGTCCAGAACATCATCACCATCACGACCCTGTCCGCTCTGCTCGTCATCTCCGGGCTCCTGCTGGTGCTCACGGACTCGCACGGCATGCACACGGTGCAGGTGGGCGGGTGGGACGCCCCGGTCGGCATCACCCTGGTCGCCGACCGGCTCAGCGCCCTGATGCTGTGTGTGGCCGCCATCGTGCTGCTGACGGTCATCATCTATGCCGTCGGGCAGGGTGTCCGCGACGGCGACGGCGACCAGCCCACCTCGATCTTCCTGCCCACCTACCTCGCGCTGGCGGCGGGACTCAACGCCGCCTTCATCGCGGGCGACCTGTTCAACCTGTTCGTCGGGTTCGAGATGCTCCTGGCCGCGTCCTACGTCCTGCTCACGCTCGGGGCCAGCCAGGAACGCGTCCGCGCGGGGGTGTCGTACACCGTCGTGTCGATGGTCTCGTCCATGGTCTTCCTGCTGGGGATCGCGCTGACGTACTCGGCCGTCGGCACGCTCAACCTGGCTCAGCTGGCCACGCGGATGGCGGAGGTGCCGGAAGGCCTGCGCAACACGATCTTCGCAGTGTTCCTCGTGGCGTTCGGTATCAAGGCCGCGGTCTTCCCGCTCTCCACCTGGCTGCCCGACTCCTACCCGACCGCTCCCGCCCCGGTCACCGCCGTGTTCGCCGGCCTGCTCACTAAAGTCGGCGTGTACGCGATCATCCGCTTCCACACCCTCGTGTTCCCCGGGGGCGGGATGGACGGGGTACTGCTCGTCGCCGGTCTTCTCACGATGGTCGTGGGCATCCTCGGCGCGATCGCCCAGTCCGACATCAAGCGAATACTGTCGTTCACGCTGGTGAGTCACATCGGCTACATGATCTTCGGCATCGCGCTGTCCAGCGAAGCCGGGCTCAGCGCGGCGATCTACTACGTCGGGCACCACATCATCGTCCAGACGACCCTCTTCCTCGTGGTCGGTCTGATCGAACGCCAGGCGGGGTCGTCGTCCCTGCGTCGGCTCGGATCCCTCGGCGTCGCCAGTCCCGTCCTCGCGGTCACGTTCCTCGTCCCCGCGCTCAACCTCGGAGGCATCCCCCCGTTCTCCGGGTTCATCGGCAAGCTCGCGGTCGTCCAGGCCGGCGCGGAGAAGGGCGGAGCCCTGCTGTGGGTGCTCATCGCGGGCGCCATGGTCACCAGCCTGCTGACGCTCTACGTGGTCGCGCGCGTGTGGTCCAAGGCCTTCTGGCGGCCGCGGGCCGACGCCCCGGAGGGTGCCCTCGCGCTGGCCCGGCCGCTGTCCCTCCTCCCCTCCGACGAGTACGTCGAGTTCGACGAGCGCGAGGAGGTCGGCAAGATGCCCTGGAGCATGCTCGCCCCGACGTGGGCGCTCATCGTGGTCTCGCTGCTCATGACGATCTTCGCCGGACCGCTGCTCCGGGTGGCAGACGGCGCCGCCGCCACCCTGCGCGAGCGCGCCGAGTACCTCTACACGGTCCCCACCGACACCTCACCCGACCGGTACGTCGACTCCGTGACGGGGGTGCGCTGACATGGGACGCAAGCCTTCTCCCGACCTGCGGGTGCTCGGCGCCCGCGTCTTCATGACGTTGTGGCTCACCTTCGCCTGGGTACTGCTGTGGGGCAGCTTCGACATCGGCACCGTCGTCTCCGGACTGCTCGTGGCGATCCTGGTGATGGTGGTCCTGCCCCTGCCGCGGGTGCCGGTCGAGGGTCTGCTCCGGCCGCTGTCCACGGTCTGGCTCGTGCTGGTCGTGGCGTTCTACCTGATCCGGTCGTCGCTGATCGTCTCCTGGCAGTCGATCCGGCCGAAGGCGCCACCCCGGTCCGCGGTGCTGCGCGCGCCGATGCGACTGAAGTCAGACTTCAACCTCGCCCTGGCGGTGAACACCCTCAACCTGCTGCCCGGCGGCATCGTGGTCCGAGTCGACCCGGTGGCCCGCTACGTCTACGTGCACGTCCTGGACGCCGGTACCGACGAGGCCGTGGAGCGGTTCCGCCGCCAGACCGCACACGTGGAGAAGCTCTACCTCCGCGCCTTCGAGCGAGACGAGGACTGGAGGCCGAGCCCCGGGCACTACTCGGCCCCCGCCGACAGGGCCCCGAGCGCCGCGAGCACCGTGGCGCCCGCGGAGCCGGTGGATCCCGCCGGCGACACGGACCCGGCAGATCCCGACGCCGACCGGGCCGCCGGCCCCGACAACCCCGCAGGCCCCGACGGCGACGAGAAGAAGCCGTTCGATCCCACGACGGAAGAGGAGGGACCCTGGTGAGCGTCGCACTCGTCCTCTGGATCCTGGCGATCATCGCGCTGACTGCCGCGCTGTTCGTGACGATGATCCGTCTGGTCGGCGGACCCAACACCCTCGACCGGCTCATCTCCCTCGACATGATGGTCGCCGTCGCTCAAGGGGGCATCGCCGTCTACATCGCGTGGACGAAGGACACCACCCCCGCAGCGGCGCTCGTCGCGCTGGCACTGGTCGCGTTCCTGGGTTCGGTGTCCGTGGCCCGGTTCCGCGTCAGCGACAACATCGGCACCCCCGAGGAGGCCATTTCATGAGCGACGACCTCATCGAGATCATCGCCGCGCTGTTCGTTCTCGCCGGCGCGCTACTGACCTTGTGCAGCGCGATCGGCCTCGTGCGGTTCCGCGACACCCTCAGCCGAATGCACCCGGCGGCCAAACCTCAGGTGCTCGGGCTGGTCCTCGTCCTCATCGGCGCGGGGATCCGGGTTTTCCCGGACATCGACCTCGGCATGCTCGTCCTCACCGCGATCGTGGCCGTGTGCGCCGCACCCGTGATCGCCAACCGGGTGGGCAATCTCGCCTACCGCGAGAGTGTGGAGGACGGGACGATCACCCACGAGGCGCCCGTGCTGGAGAAGTACACCGGCCCCCGTCTCGACGGCCGCGGACCCCTCTGAGCCGCACCGCGGGCCGCAGAGCCGGGGCTTGAGCGCCGGGCCTGGCGCCGCCTGCGGCCACACACGACGCGAGCCCCGCACCCGTCTGCTCGGGTGCGG
>NZ_KV823880.1:0-18942 GCF_001815995.1 Dietzia sp. HMSC21D01
GGGATCGGACCGGGCCGCCGCGGCCGCCGCGCTCACCGCGTCCCGCATCCGGGCGGGGGAGCCCGCGATCATCGGCCTGCTCGTGCGCGGCACGACCGGACAGCTGCGCGCGGTGGCCGACCACCGCGGTGTGCGGGCGGTGGAGGCGCTGCCCCCCGACGCGGTGTACGGGCGCTTCGCCGTCCGGCCCCTGCTGCCTCAGCAGGTCGACTCGGCCCTGCCGCTCCCGGACGCCGCCCCCGTACCCCCCGCCTGACCGGCCACCGCGGGCGACCGGCGCTAGGGTTGCGCCGGTGAACGGTGAGGCGGCAGGGGAGAAGGACAGGACGGTCGCCGTCGGCATGGCGGCCGGCGTCGCGGCGTACACGCTCTGGGGCTTCTTCCCCGCCTTCTTCCCGCTGCTCGAGCCCGCCGGGGCGGTCGAGATCCTCGCGCACCGGATCGTGTGGTCGTTCGTCGTCATGGCCATCGTGGTCACGCTGCTGCGCGGCTGGGGGCGGGTGCGCGCCATGGACCGCACCTCCTGGGCCCGCATCGGGGGTGCGGCCGCCTTCGTCTCGGCCAACTGGGGCGTCTACGTGTACGCGGTCAACTCCGAGCGGGTCACCGAGGCGGCACTGGGGTACACGATCAACCCGCTGGTCAGCGTGCTGCTGGGCGTGATCGTCTTCCGCGAACGGCTCACCCGCCCACAGTGGCTCGCGGTGGCCCTCGCCGTCGTCGCCGTCGGGGTCCTCACCGCCGGATACGGTCACTTCCCGTACCTGTCGGTGATCCTCGCCGTGAGTTTCGGTCTGTACGGCGTGTTCAAGAAGAAGCTGCGCGTGGATCCGGTGACCGGGATGCTCGGCGAGGTCGCGGTGACGACGCCCGTCGCGGTGGCCTTCCTGGTCTGGCTGGGCGCGTCCGGCGCGGGCACCTTCACCGGGCACGGTGCGGGGCATTCCGCGCTGCTGGCCGCCTCCGGCCTCGTCACCGTGGTGCCGCTGCTGCTGTTCGCCGTCGCCGCGCAGCGCATCCCGCTGGCCACCGTCGGCATGCTGCAGTACATCGTCCCGGTGCTGCAGATGGCGTGGGGACTGCTCGTCGTGGGCGAGCGACTCGACGCCGTCCAGTGGGTGGGCTTCGCGCTCATCTGGACCGCCGTCATCGCGTTCACGCTGGCCGGTCGCACGCCGCGCGCGGCCCGTCCTGGGGGTTCGAGGACTGTCGGTGATCCGACCTAGACTGTGGCGGACGAGTCCGTAGGAGGAGTGCTTTCGTGGGCGATCAGTTCGTGCATCTGCACAATCACACCGAGTTCTCGATGCTCGACGGGATGGCGCAGATCGACCCGCTGTTCGCGGAGGCGTCACGTCTGGGTATGCCGGCCGTTGGGATGACCGACCACGGCAACATGTACGGCGCCTCGGACTTCTACAAGCAGGCCAAGAAGACCGGGGTCAAGCCCATCATCGGGATCGAGGCGTACGTCGCCCCGGAGTCGCGGTTCGAGAAGAAGCGCATCCTGTGGGGCGAGAAGCACCAGAAGAGTGACGACGTCGCCGGCTCCGGCGCCTACACGCACATGACGATGGTCGCCGAGAACGCCACCGGCCTGCGCAACCTGTTCCGGCTGTCCTCGCTGGCCTCGTACGAGGGGCAGCTGGGCAAGTGGGCGCGCATGGACGCGGAGATCCTCGCCGAGTACTCCGAGGGGATCATCGCCACCTCCGGCTGCCCCTCCGGCGAGATCCAGACCCGCCTGCGCCTCGGCCACATCAAGGAGGCCTACGAGGCCGCCGAGAAGTGGCAGTCGATCTTCGGCAAGGACAACTTCTTCCTCGAGCTCATGGACCACGGGATCGACATCGAGCGTCGGGTCCGCGAGGACCTGCTCAAGCTCGGTAGGGACCTGGGCATGCCGCCGCTCGTGACCAACGACTGCCACTACGTCACCCGCGAGCAGGCCCACGCCCACGAGGCCATGCTCTGCGTCCAGACCGGCAAGACGCTGGCCGACGAGAACCGCTTCAAGTTCGACGGGGACGGCTACTTCCTCAAGTCCGCCGAGGAGATGCGCGCCCAGTGGGACTCCGAGGTCCCCGGCGCCTGCGACAACACGCTGTGGATCGCCGAGCGTGTCCAGCCGTACGACGACATCTGGACCCCGCGCGACCGGATGCCCAAGTTCCCCGTACCCGAGGGCGAGACGGAGGACACCTGGTTGGCCAAGGAGGTCCACAAGGGTCTGCAGTGGCGCTTCCCCGACGGGGTGCCGCAGGAGTACATCGAGCGTGCGAACTTCGAGCTCGAGGTCATCAAGGGCAAGGGCTACCCCGGCTACTTCCTCGTGGTCGGCGACCTCATCGAGCACGCCCGCTCGATCGGCATCAAGGTCGGCCCCGGCCGAGGCTCCGCCGCCGGCGCGCTGGTGGCGTACGCGCTGAAGATCACCAACATCGACCCCATCGAGCACGGACTGCTGTTCGAGAGGTTCCTCAACCCCGAGCGGCCGTCCGCGCCCGATATCGATATCGACTTCGACGACCGGCGTCGCGGCGAGATGATCCGCTACGCGTCCGACAAGTGGGGCGCCGACAAGATCGCCCAGGTCATCACCTTCGGCACCATCAAGACCAAGGCCGCCATCAAGGACGCCGCCCGCGTCAACTTCGGCCAGCCCGGGTACGCGATCGCCGACCGCATCACCAAGGCGCTGCCGCCGCCGATCATGGCCAAGGACATCCCGCTGTCCGGGATCACCGACCCCAAGCACGAGCGGTACGGCGAGGCCGCCGAGGTGCGCCAACTCCTCGAGACCGACCCCGACGTCAAGCGGATCTACGACACGGCCCGCGGGCTGGAGGGCATGGTCCGTCAGGCCGGCGTTCACGCGTGTGCGGTGATCATGTCCTCCGAGCCGCTGCTCGACGTGATCCCCATGTGGAAGCGCGCGCAGGACGGAGCCCTCATCACCGGCTGGGACTACCCGTCGTGTGAGGACATCGGCCTGCTCAAGATGGATTTCCTGGGCCTGCGCAACCTCACGGTGATCGGTGACTGCCTGGAGAACATCAAGCTCAACCGTGGCGAGGAGATCGACCTCGACACGCTGAGCACGGACGACCAGGCGACGTACGATCTGCTCGCCCGCGGTGACACCCTGGGCGTGTTCCAGCTCGACTCCGGCGGCATGCGCGAGCTGCTCAAGCGGATGAAGCCCACCGGCTTCAACGACATCGTGGCCGCCCTCGCGCTGTACCGGCCCGGCCCCATGGGCATGGGTACGCACTGGAACTACGCCGACCGCAAGAACGGCAAGCAGGAACTGGTGCCCATCCACCCTGAGCTGGAGGAGCCGCTCAAGGAGATCCTCGGGGAGACCCACGGCCTGATCGTCTACCAGGAGCAGATCATGGCCATCTCCCGCGAGCTCGCGGGATACACGGCCGGTGAGGCCGACGGCTTCCGTAAGGCCATGGGTAAGAAGAAGGCCGAGGTCCTGGCCGCGGAGTACGAGAAGTTCTCGGGCGGTATGTTCGAGCGCGGGTTCTCCAAGGAGGCCGTCGACGCGCTGTGGGGCACCATCGAGCCCTTCGCCTCGTACGCGTTCAACAAGTCGCACGCCGCCGGCTACGGCCTCGTGTCCTTCTGGACCGGCTACCTCAAGGCCAACTACCCGGCCGAGTACATGGCCGCGCTGCTCACCTCCGTCGGTGACGACAAGGACAAGGCCGCCCTCTACCTGTCCAACTGCCGGCAGATGGGTATCAAGGTGCTCCCGCCGTCGGTCAACGAGTCGCTGACGAACTTCGCGTCCGTCGGCAAGGACATCCGGTTCGGCCTTGGCGCCGTGCGCAACGTCGGCGCGCAGGTCGTGGACTCGATCGTCGCCGCCCGCGAGGCCAAGGGCGAGTTCACCGACTTCTCGGACTACCTCGCCAAGATCGACCAGACCGCCTGCACCAAGAAGGTCACCGAGTCGCTCATCAAGGCCGGCGCCTTCGACTCGCTCGGCCATCCGCGCAAGGGCCTGTTCCTGGTCCACGCCGACGCCGTGGAATCGGTGATGTCCACCAAGAAGGCCGAGGCCGTCGGCCAGTTCGACCTCTTCGGTGGGGGAGACGACACCGCGGCCGACACCGGCTTCGGTGACGTGTTCGCCGTCCGCGTGCCCGACGAGGAGTGGGACACCAAGCAGAAACTGGCCCTCGAGCGCGAGATGTTGGGCCTGTACGTGTCCGGGCACCCTCTCGACGGGCTCGAGGCCGCACTGGAGGCCAAGACCGACACGAACATCGCCACGATCCATGAGGGCGAGCTGGCCCACGGCACCGCCGTGACGATCGGCGGGATCATCTCCGGAGTCGACCGGCGGGTGAACAAGAACGGCGAGCCGTGGGCGATCGTGACGATCGAGGACTTCAACGGCAGCGTCGAGGTGCTGTTCTTCCCCAAGACCTACCGGATCGCTGCACTGGACATCGCCGAGGACGCGGTCGTGCTGGTCAAGGCGAGGATCAACATCCGTGAGGACCGCGTGTCGGTCTTCGGCGACACCCTCGAGGTGCCGGACCTGGTCGTCGGCGGGAACGGCGCGCCGCTCGCGCTGACGCTGCAGACGCGGATGTGCACCATCGAGACCGTCACCGCGCTCAAGCAGGTCTTGGTCCGCCACCCCGGCCCCTCGGACGTCCACCTGCGGTTGGTCAACGGCAACTCCTCGACGGTCCTGCGGCTCGACGACCAACTGCGGGTCGAGACCTCGTCCTCCCTCATGGGGGACCTCAAGGCGCTACTCGGCGCCGGCTGCCTCGCGGGCTGACCGCGGCCGCCCGGCGCACGCGGTGACCGGTTGGCGGTGATCGCGGGGGCGGTGGGACACTGGTGGTTGTGACCGCCACCGAACCCGCGCCCACCCAGGTCGTGACCACCGACGACATCGACGCCGCAGCCCGCCGGATCGGCGAGGTCATCCGGTCGACCGACCTGCAGGCCAGCGAGCGGCTCAGCGAGCAGACCGGCGCGCGCATCCTGCTCAAGCGGGAGGACCAGCAGGCGGTCCGCTCCTACAAGATCCGCGGCGCGTACAACCTCATGGCGCAGCTGACCGGCGACGAACGCAGCGCGGGCGTGGTCACCGCCAGCGCCGGCAACCACGCCCAGGGAGTGGCGTTCGCCTGCCGGGTCCTCGGGATCAACGGCCGCATCTACGTGCCGACCAACACGCCCAAGCAGAAGCGCGACCGGATCCTGGCCCACGGCCGCAGCTGGGTCGAGCTCGTGGTGACGGGGACCAACTTCGACGCCGCCCAGGCGGCTGCCCGCGCGGACGCCACGCGCACCGGGGCGACCATGGTGCCCCCGTTCGACCACCCCGACACGATGGCCGGGCAGGGCACGATCGCCGCCGAGATCCTCGCGCAGCTCGACGAGGTCCCCGACGCCGTGGTGGTCCCGGTCGGTGGCGGCGGACTGGCCGGGGGCATCGCGACCTATCTGGCCGAGTACGCGCCGGACTGCAAGATCATCGCCGTCGAGCCCGCTGGCGCCCCGTCGCTGACGAGAGCTCTGGAAGCGGGGGAGCCCGTCACCCTCGACACGGTCGACACCTTCGTCGACGGCGCCTCCGTCGCCCGGCTCGGTGACTTCCCGTTCGGCGTCATCTCCTCGATGACCGAGCGGATCCAGGTCCTCACGGTGGACGAGGGCGCGGTGTGCACGGAGATGTTGGAGCTGTACCAGAACGAGGGGATCATCTGTGAGCCCGCCGGCGCGCTGGCGGTGACGGCCCTCCACCAGCTCGAGATCGACGAGGGCGCCACTGTCGTCTGCATCGTCTCGGGCGGGAACAACGACGTCTCGCGGTACAGCGAGATCATCGAGCGGTCCCTCGTCCACAAGGGCCTCAAGCACTATTTCCTGGTCAAGTTCCCGCAGGAGCCGGGCCAGCTGCGTCGCTTCCTCGACGAGGTCTTGGGTCCCGAGGACGACATCACGCTGTTCGAGTACCTCAAGCGCAACAACCGCGAATTCGGCGCGGCGCTGGTGGGCATCGAGCTCGGGTCGGCCACCGGTTTGCACTCGCTGCTCGAGCGTATGGACGCCTCCCGCATCGACTGCGAGCGCCTCGAGCCCGGCACCGCCGCGTACGAATACCTGACCTGACCCGACCGGGCGTCAGCGTGTCCGCACCACCGCGAACCCGAACGCCTGGCAGAACACCGACTCGGCGTCGACCACCGCAGCAGAGGCCAGCACCGCCTCGCCGGCCAGCGGGACCCGGCACGGCTCGGTGCCCAGGTTCACCACCAACGCCAACGATCCACGATGGACCACCAGCCAGCGGTCGTCGTCGGCCTCCACACCGCACTCCACACGGACCGGCGCGAGCCACGGATCGCTCAGCTCCGGCTCGGCCTTGCGCAGGGCGATCAGCGCGCGGTAGACGCGCAGGATCTCAGCGTGCTCATAGGCTGCCTGCTCCGAGCGGTCGAGCACCGAGCGGCGGAACGTCTCCGGATCCTGCGGGTCCGCCACCGTGTCGGGATCCCAACCCATCGCCGCGAACTCGCGCGTCCGTCCCTGCCGCACCGCCTCGGCCAGCTCCGGCTCGGGATGCGAGGTGAAGAAGCAGAACGGCGTCCGCGCACCCCACTCCTCGCCCTGGAACAACATCGGCGTGAACGGCGAACACAGCACGATCGCGGCCTTGGCCAGCTGCTGCTGCGGCGTGAGATTCATCGACGGCCGATCGCCCGCCGCGCGATTACCCACCTGGTCGTGGGTCAGCGTGTAGGCGACGAACCGACTACCCGGCACCCGATCCACGTCCAGCGGCCGCCCGTGCACACGACCCCGGAAGGTCGAATAGGTTCCCGCATGCAGGAACGCGCCCGTGAGCACCTGCCGCAACGACTCGAGCGACCCGAAGTCCACGTAATAGCCCTGTCGCTCTCCGGAGACCGCGGCGTGGACGGCATGGTGCACGTCGTCGACCCACTGCCCGTCCAGTCCGAGCCCGCCGGCCTCCCGCGCGGTGACGGTCCGCGGATCGTTCTGGTCGGACTCCGCGATGAGCGACAGCGGCCGCCCGAGATGGGTGGACAGCGACTCGACCTCCACCACCAGCTGCTCCAGCAGGTGCACGGCCGACGCGTCGTGCAGCGCGTGCACGGCGTCGAGACGCAGTGCGTCGACGTGGAACTCGTCGAACCAGCGCAGCGCGTTGTCGATGATGTAGCGCCGCACCTCGCCCGAGTGCTCGCCGTCGAGGTTCAGTCCCGACCCCCACGGCCCGTCCGCGGCCGAGAGATACGGCCCGAACTCCGGGAGGTAGTTCCCCGACGGGCCCAGATGGTTGTAGACCACGTCCAGGCACACCGCCAGGCCGCGCGCGTGGCAGGCGTCCACGAACTGCTGAAACGCGTCCGGCCCGCCGTACGGCTCGTGCACGGCGAACCACGCCACGCCGTCGTAACCCCAGCCGTACTCGCCGTTGAACGCGCCCAGGGGCATCACCTCGACCATGTCCACGCCCAGCTCGACCAGCTCGTCGAGGTGCTCGATCGCACTGATCAGCGTCCCGCCGGTCGAGAAGGTGCCCACGTGCATCTCGTAGATCACCGACCCGGCCAGCTGCCGGCCGGTCCACGCCGCGTCCGTCCAGCGGGACGGGTCGAGGCGGTGGACCCGCGACAGCCCGTGCACCCCGTCCGGCTGACGCGTCGACCGCGGGTCGGGACGCGGCGGACCGACCTCGTCGTCGTCGCCGGTCACCACGAACCCGTAGTCCCTGCCCTGTTCCCGGGCAACGCCGCACGTCCACCAGCCGTCCGCGGCACGCCGCATGGGGACGGGATCGGCGTCGGGGTGGTCCAGCACCAGCCCCACCGCGCGTGCCTCCGGCGCCCACACGGAGAACATGTCGGCGCCGGTGGTTGTGGACGAGGTCGATGCGCTCGGAGAGGTCACATCACCCAGCGTAGGGAAAACCGGTGCCCGTGGTGAGGGGTCGGGTCGGACCGCCGCGCCGCGTCACCGCCACCGGGCGCGATACTGGGGGCATGACCGCATTGCCGCCCGTGCTCAGGCTCTCCGCCGGTCCGGACGTGACGGGGGAGTACGAGGAGAAGCGCTCCAGGTTCGTGGCGGTGTTGAGACGGTGCGACGACGAGGAGGACGCCCGCGCCCTGATCGCCGACCTCCGCTCCGCGCATCCGGCGGCTCGCCACCACTGCAGTGCCTTCATCGTGGGCGACCCCGGGGCCGGCCCGATCGAGCGGACCAACGACGACGGCGAACCCTCCGGCACCGCCGGGACCCCCATGCTGGACGTCCTGCGGGGAAGCGGGCTGACCGGCGTGTGCGCGGTGGTCGTCCGGTGGTTCGGCGGCACCAAGCTCGGCACCGGCGGCCTCGCCCGCGCCTACTCCGCCGCGGTGAGCGATGCCGTCGAGCAGGCGTGGACCGACGGGCGCGTCGTGGAGGTGACCCGGACCCCCGCGTGGAAGGCCGTGGTCGACCACTCCGTCGCCGGTGGACTCGAGGCGGCGCTGCGCTCGGCCGGCGTCCGCGTGCTCGACGTGGACTACGGCCGTCGAGTCGGGCTGACGGTGGCGGGGGAGTTCGGGGTGATCGGGCCGATCCTCGCCGCCCGCACGTCCGGGGGCGCCGAGTGGTCAGAGGCGGGGGTCGCGACCACCGAGACCGCGGCGACACGCCCGGATATGGAATCCTGAACGTATGAGCATGCAGCCCTACCAGCCGAACTCGATCGAGGCCCAGAAGCAGCAGGTCCGTAAGGATGCGCGGAACACGGCGATCGCGCTGGGTGTGACTGTGGTGTCGCTGCCGATCGCGTTGTTCGCGAGCTCGTTCTTTACGCTGGTGGCGATCATCGCCGGGATTCTGACGATCTACCACGGCAACAAGGTCCGCAAGGCGATCTCCGGCAAGCCGGACCAGAAGCGCGAGCTGTACTGAGCCGTCGCCAGCCGCTCGCCGGCCCGAACGGCTGGATGCAGGTTAACCGTGGCGGCGCACGACGTCGCCCAGGTCCGCGCGCTCGGCGCGGAACGTGTTGGCCGGGTGGTTCTCGTCCGCGTAGCCGAAGGCGATCCCGCACACGATGAGCCGGTCGGCCGGGATCGACAGGTGCTCGCGGACAGCGTCGGAATACAGGGCGATCGCGGCCTGCGCGCACGTCGCCACGCCGAGTGAGGTGGCCGCGGCCAGGAACGTCGAGACGTACCCGCCGCAGTCGACTGCCCCATAGGTGCCCAGGCCCGCGTCCGAGGTGATGATCGCGACGTGGGGGGCGCCGAAGAAGCGGTAGTTCTCCAGCATCTGGCGCAGTCGCGCCTCCTGGTCCGACCGCTCGATGCCCAGCGCGGTATAGAGGCCGTAGCCACTGGCCCGCCGGCGGTCCCCATAGACGCCGTCGTACCGCTCCGGCGCCGGGAAATCCGAGCGCATGTCGTTGGCCAACACGTGCTCGGTGAGGTGCGTGCTGAACGCGGCCGTCGCGTCCCCGGTCACGAGGTCGACCTGCCAGGCCTGCGAGTTGCACCACGATGCCGTGCGCTGGGCCATCCGCAGGATCTGCTCGATCGTCTCCTCAGGCACCGGCTCCGAGGTGAAGCCGCGGCAACTGTAGCGCTCGTCGAGGATCCGCTCGAGCGTGGCGGCGGCGTCGAGTGTCGCCGGAGCGATCGAGGCGGCGTCGGTCATGGGTCCTCCAGCGAGCTGCGGGGTGGTGTGATCCCAGTCTCCCATGGCGCCCCGGCTCGGGCCCCCCGACGATCTGCCCCTCGGATCGTCACCTGCCCTAGGAACTCCTGGAGCAACTCGCGATCCGAGGGGCAGAACGCCCACGGCCGCATCGGAGGCTCACGCCGGCTACGGCTGGATGTCCACTCTGACGGGACTTTCGGCCGTCGGAAGCAAGTCGTGAGGATCCGGATCGCCCGGCGGGAACTCGTCCACTCGCCGCCCCGACAGCGGCGATGAGGCAGGTCAGTTGGCTGCGAGCACGCAGTCACAGTCGCCGGCGTGATCCACAGGAGAACGAGTCGAGCACCGGGATGAGCCGGAACCGGCCAGATGAGCACCGAGGATCTGACCATGGCTACTTTCGATGACCTGCGAGCACTTCTCCACACGACTGAGCAGTTGATGGCGGCCGGCTTCAGCACCCAGTCGCTCGGTAGAGCGGTCACCTCGGGCGATCTCATCCGCCTGCGGCCCGGCTTCTACGTCGACCGGTCCACGCGAGAGCTCGGGCGAGAGGAGCGGCACCTGCTCATGGTGCTGGCGGCGGACCGCGCCCTCGGATGCCCGGTGTTCACCCACTGGTCGGCAGCACTCGTCCTCGGATTGCCGGGCTGGGATCTGCCACTCGGAACCGTGTCGTTGTCCCGCGCCGGGTACGCCCAGAGATCCCGTACCACCAGGCTGACCAGGCATGACGTGACCCCGTTGGCGGAAGACGACGTCCACGTGGTCGACGGGCTCCGCGTGACCCGCCCAAAACGCACCATCGTGGACGTGGCCAGGGCGTGCGCACCACCGGCGAGCGTGGCAGTCGCAGATGCGGCCTTCAAGGCGGAGGCGGTCACTGCGGCGTCGGTGGACGACGCGCTGAGCCGCGCGGCCGGTAAATCCGGTGTCAAACGCGCGCGGGCCGCGCTGGCGCGAGTCGATGCCCGCAGCGAGAGCGTCGCGGAGACCCGCAGTCGCCTGATCTTCGCGGACTACGGTCTTCCTGAGCCTCAGACACAGGTCGACATCTTCGATACCCACGGCAACTTCGTCGCTCGCGTGGACTTTCTCTGGCCGGAGCTCGGTCTGATCGGCGAATGCGACGGTTTCGGCAAGTACCTCGATGGCGCGGATGCGACAGAGGCCCGGCGCCGACTGGGTGTGGAGAAAGATCGAGATGCCGCGCTCATGGCTCTGGGCTACCGGGTGCTCCACTGGCGCTGGGCGGATCTCGACAAGCCTCGGCTCCTGGTGCAGCGCCTTCGGAGCGTGATGTACCCGGCCGCCGCCTGACTACGGCGGCTGACCGTCACAATCCGCCCCTCGAACCTCGATCCGCCCTCCGCAGCTCGATTTGCCCTAGGAACTCCGAGTGCAGATCGTCATCCGAGGGGCGGATCACCGATCGAAGGGCGTAACGCCGTCATGAGACTGCGCGGGCCGCGTGGAGGCTTCGGGCGCGGTTATCCTCGGGCCATGGGTGTGCGGGTGGACGCGTGGACGTGGTCGGTGCGGTTGTTCCCGTCGCGGACCAAGGCGGCGGCCGCCTGTCGGGGTGGCCACGTCAAGGTCAACGGCGAGGCGGTGCAACCGTCGAAGAACGTCGTGCCCGGCGACCGGGTCCAGGTGACGGGCACGCTCGGCCGGATTCGCATTCTCGAGGTGGTCGAGACGGTGAGCAAGCGGGTCGGGGCTCCGGTGGCGGCGACCTGCTATATCGACCACTCGCCCCCGCCGCCGCCCAAGGAGGTCCTGGCCTCCCAACCGCGACGGGACCGCGGCGCGGGCCGGCCCACCAAGCGCGAGCGGCGGGAGACCGACAGGCTGCTGGGCCGCGGCTGACCCAGCCCACCCGGCCCAGCTCGACCCCACCCAGCCCGACCGGACGGACCCGACACGCCAGTCGACCCGCCTCAGTCCTCGCGAACGATCACCACGACGGGGAAGGCGCTGAGCAACTCGCCCAGGTCGACGCGGCCGGAGATCGGAGCCCCGCCGGGCCGCACCGCCCACGTCCCCTCCGGCAGCAGGGCGGTGGTGCCTCCAAGATCGCCGGCGCTGAGGACCGCCGTCCGCCGCCGGGCGATCAGCCCGACCGCCGCGCGGCCGTCGACCGACCGCGTGAACGCGACGACGTCCGCGGCCGCGGGACCGTGCACGGGTAGCGGCACGTGTGCCCCGCCGACGAGGTCCGCCGGGTGCGACCGGCGTATCCTGAGCACTTCGCGGACCAGTGCGAACTTCGGATGGCCGGCACGGGCGACGGCGCCCGAGCGGAGCGGACCGTAATCCACGAACCGCCGGTTGTCCGGGTCGACGAGTGAGTCCTCCCACACCTCGGTGCCCTGGTAGACGTCCGGCACGCCGGGGGAGAGCAGCTGCACGGCCTTGGCGACGAGTGCGTTGTCGCGTCCGGCCGGGGCGATGCGCTCGACGAACGGGCCGATGAGCGCGGAACCGGAGCCGAGTAGGGTGTCGATCCACTCGTGCGCGGCGGACTCGAACTCCGCGTTCTGATCGGTCCATCTTGTGTGGACCGCGGCCTCCCGCAGGGCCTTGTCGGCATAGTCGTGCAGACGCGAACGCAGCTCGTCGGTCGGCCCGCCCGGTTCCGGCCACACGCCCACGACGATCTGCAGCAGGAAGTACCCGGCGTCCTCGGCCGGCGGGGGATGGGCCTCGAACACGCGCGAGACCAGGTCGGCCCACGCGTCCGGGACCTGGGACAGCACCGAGATCCGGGCGCGGACGTCCTCGCCGCGCTTGGTGTCGTGGGTGCTCAGCGCGGTCATGGCCAGCGGTGTGGCGCGGGCGCGTTCGGCCATCGCCAGGTGGAACGCCTCGACGGCCATGCCCATTCGCCCGGGTGAGCCGCCGACCTCGTTGAGCGAGACGAGCCGCCCGAGGCGGTAGAAGAGCCGATCCTCCTCGGCCTTCGCGGTGGCGGCGCCGGTGACCTGCGCGAGCCGCGTGGACGCCTCGCCGCCGCGCGCGAGTGCACCGGCCACGAGGCGCAGTGCGGGCGCGAGCTCGGGCCGGTCGCGGCGCAGGCCGTCGACGATGGCCGGGAGGGTGCCCCGCAGGACGGGATAGTCGGCCCGGTAGAACGGCGTACGCGCGATCACCGAGATAAGGGCCTCGCGGAGATCGCGCTCCTCGACGTCGTCGCTCGTCGACCCCCCGTGCCCGGCGGCGGCCTCGTGGCGCACGACGCGGGCGAGCCGCGCCAACTCGGGGGCGAGATCCTCGGCGGCGATCTGTCTCTTGAGCTCGGCGGACTGCGCGTGGATCCGGTCCTCGTCGCCCGGGTCACCGCTGTACCGCGCGGCGAGCTCGGACAACCGGGCCTCGCCGGAGGCGTCGACGAGCAGCTGATCGATGAGCCGCAGGGCGTCGTAACCGGTGGTGCCGTCGACCCCCATGGCGGGCTCGAGGACCTCGTCGGGCGCGAGGATCTTCTCCACCAGCACGAGCCGGTCCGGTCCGACGAGGTCCCGCAGTCGGTGCGCGTAGCCCACCGGGTCGGACAACCCGTCCGGGTGGTCGACGCGGATGCCGTCGACGAGGTCCTCCTCGCACCAGCGGCGCACCTCGGCGTGGGTGGCGTCGAAGACCTCGGGGTCCTCCTGGCGGAGTCCGGCCAGGCCGGTGACGGTGAAGAAGCGACGGTAGCCGAGCAGCGGCTCGCGCCAGTGGGTGAGCCGGTAGTGCTGGCGGTCGTGCACCTCCTGCGCGGTGCCGTCCCCGGTGCCGGGCGCCACGGGGAAGCGGTGGTCGTAAAAGTGGAGCTCGGCCTCGCCGCTCGGGGAGTCCTCGGGGGCGACGACGACGAGGTCGGCCACGTCCTCCGGAGAGCCCAGGACGGGTATCGCGATCCTGCCGTCGGCCCCGTTGGCCTTCTCGGTGTCGAAGTCGAAGAAGCGGTGATACTCCGAGTCGGGGCCCCGCCGCAGCGCGTCCCACCACCAGGGGTTGGCGGCCGGCTCGTCCACGCCGAGGTGGTTGGGCACGATGTCGGCGATCAGCCCCAGCCCGTGGGCGCGGCACGCCGCGCGCAGGGACCGCAGGGCGTCGATCCCACCGAGCTCGGGCGAGACCTCGGTGGGGTCGACGACGTCGTAACCATGGGTCGAGCCGGGCGTGGCGGTCAGGACGGGCGAGAGGTACACCGCGCCCACCCCGAGGTCGGCGAGGTAGGGCACGAGCTGCTCGGCGTCGGCCAGGGTGAAGCCGCGGCCGTCGGGGTCGGAGGCGGGGGTGCGCAGCTGGAGGCGGTAGGTGCTGGAGAGAGCGTCGACCCGGGCCCGCAGGCCCGACCCCGCGCCGTTCGCGGCGTCGCCCATCAGCGCAGCTTCCGTAGGACGGCCGTGCCGCGGCCGGCCACGACCAGGGTGCCGTCGGAGGGCAGGTCCCCGTTGTGGTCGCCGGCGGGCCGGGTGGTGTCGAGGACGATCTCCCACGCCTCGGCGTACTCGGGGCCGAGCAACGAGAAGTCGATGGGCTCGTGGTGGGCGTTGAACAGCATGAGGAACGAGTCGTCGATGATCCGCTGCCCACGCTCGTCCGGCTCGCGGATGCCCTCGCCGTTGAGGTAGACGGCCAGGGACTTGCCGAAGCCGGAGTCCCAGTCCTTGCTCGTCATCTCCGAGCCGTCGGGGGCGAACCACGCGATGTCCTGCGGGTCCTCCTCGCCGCGCACCGGGGTGCCGAAGAAGCGTCGACGCCGGAACACGGGGTGGTTCTTCCGCAGTTGGACGAGCTCGCGGGTGAAGGCGAGCAGGTCCTCCTGCTCCTCGTCGAGGTCCCAGTTCATCCACGACGTCTCGTTGTCCTGGCAGTAGACGTTGTTGTTGCCGTGCTGGGTGCGCGCGATCTCGTCACCGTGGGCGATCATCGGCGTGCCCTGCGAGAGGATGAGGGTCGTGAGCAGGTTGCGCTTCTGACGGCGGCGCAGGGCGAGGATCTCGGGGTCGTCGGTGGGCCCCTCGACGCCGCAGTTCCAGGAGCGGTTGTGGCTCTCGCCGTCGTTGTTGTCCTCCCCGTTGGCCTCGTTGTGTTTCTCGTTGTAGGTCACGAGGTCGTTGAGGGTGAAACCGTCGTGCGCGGTGACGAAGTTGATCGACGCAGTGGGGCGCCTGCCGGTGGCCTCGTACAGGTCGGAGGAGCCGGTGAGGCGGGAGGCGAACTCGCCCAGGGTGGCGGGCTCGCCGCGCCAGAAGTCGCGCACCGTGTCGCGGAACTGGCCGTTCCACTCCGTCCACAGGGGCGGGAAGTTGCCCACCTGGTAGCCGCCCTCACCGACGTCCCACGGCTCGGCGATGAGCTTGACCTGGCTGACCACCGGGTCCTGCTGGACGAGATCGAAGAACGAGGACAGCCGGTCGACCTCGTGCAGGCCGCGGGCGAGCGACGAGGCGAGGTCGAAGCGGAAGCCGTCGACGTGCATGTCGAGGATCCAGTAGCGCAGCGAGTCCATGATGAGCTGCAGCGAGTGCGGGTGCCGGACGTTGAGGGTGTTGCCGGTCCCCGTGTAGTCCATGTAGAACTGCTTGTCGCCCTCGACGAGCCGGTAGTAGGCCTGGTTGTCGATACCGCGGAAGCCGATGGTGGGCCCCAGGTGGTTGCCCTCGGCGGTGTGGTTGTAGACCACGTCGAGGATCACCTCGATGTTCGCCTCGTGGAAGGCCTTGACCATGGCCTTGAACTCGCTCACGGCGTCGCCGGGCTGGCGGGAGAAGGCGTACTCGTTGTGGGGGGCGAGGAACCCGAAGCTGTTGTAGCCCCAGTAGTTGCGCAGGCCCTTGTCGATGAGCGGCTGGTCGTGCATGAACTGGTGCACGGGCATGAGCTCGATCGCGGTGACGCCCAGTTCGGTGAGGTAGTCGATGATCGCGGGGTGGCTCATGCCCGCATAGGTCCCGCGCATCTCGGCGGGGATGTCGGGATGGGTGGCCGTCATGCCCTTGACGTGGGCCTCGTAGATCACCGTGTTGTGGTACTCGTGGCCGGGCGCCCGGTCATTGCCCCAGTCGAAGTAGGGGTTGATCACGACGGTGGTCATGGTGTGCCCGAGCGAGTCGTCGGTGTTGCGCTCGTCCGGGTTGTCGAGGTCGTAGCTGTGCAGGCTCGGGTGGCCGTCGAAGCTGCCGTCGAACGCCTTGCCGTACGGGTCGAGCAGCAGCTTGGACGGGTCGCACCGCAGTCCGTTCTCCGGCTCGTACGGCCCGTGGACGCGGAATCCGTACCGCTGACCCGGGGTCACTCCGAACAGGTAGCAGTGCCAGATGTGGTAGTCGACCTCCTCGAGTTCGACTCGCTGTTCGCTGCCGTCGTCGTCGATCAGGCAGAGCTCGACGCGCTCCGCGACCTCGGAGAACAGGGAGAAGTTCGTGCCGGTGCCGTCGTAGGTGGCCCCCAGCGGGTAAGGGGTTCCCGGCCAGGCGCGGATGAGCTCCGGGGCGGCTTGCGTCACGTCATCTTGGGTCACGCTGCCCAAGGGTAGTGCCTATCGGTACCCGGCGAGGCCCTCGTACGCGAAGGTCCCGGTCACCACCAGCCGGTGGCGGGCCCCATCTGACGGGCCAGTTCGCCGGACGCGGAGCGCACCCAGGAGCCGGACAGGTGGTGGGAGTCGTGGTAGACGATCACGTTGCCCACCACGGCGGGGCAGACCTCGGGATCACACAGCCCGTCGGTGAGGTCGAGCAGTCGCACGGAGTCGAGGCCGGCGCCGGCGAGCGCGGCGGGGTTGACGGGGGAGATGGAGCGCTCGCGAGGCATGCCGCACTCGGCCGGGGTGCCGCCGTCGCCGAGGCAGTCGGAGGCGCGGATCGGGCCGCGGCCGCGGTTGAGCCACGGGGTGTCGCGGATGGCGATGACCCCGATGCCCTGCTCGCCGAGCGCGCGCCACAGGTCGACGTACTGGCGGGGGGTGACGTCGGGTCCCACGACGCCGACGGGTCGGGTGGCGGTGGTGAAGACGAAGTCCGGGTCCAGCCCGACGAGCGCCGCCAGCGCCTCGGGGGTCCACTCGGCGCAGCTCTCGTAGAGCTGTTCGCCGCCGTCGGAGACCGTGGCGTCCAGGGTGAGGGGGCAGCCCATCTTGAGGACGGTGACCACGCGGAAGCCGTAGTGCCGACCGACCTCGTCGAGGCCGCTGATCCAGTGCTCGGCGTGGGAGCCGCCGGTGAGCGCGATGGTGCGGGGCGAGGTGACGTCGCCGTAGACGCACATCTCCACCTCGGAGGACTCGAAGGTCGAGATGCAGCCGTCCATGGTGCTGGCGGGCAGGTCGTTGCCCACCTGGAGCAGGGAGGGGACGTACGCGACGTCGTCGGGCGCGGGGACTCCCTCGAGGAACGCCCGCGCGCCGGGGTGGTCCGGGTCGGTGAGGGAGTCGACGTAGGGGACGGCCGAGCGGGAACCGGAGGTGGCGCCCCACCAGCCGACGGTGGCCACGCTGGCGACGGCGGCGACGACGACGAGGACGCTCGCGCGGACGAACAGTCTCTGCTCCCGGGGCGAGCGTTCCGGGCCGCCCCGGAGCCGGTCGCGGGCGGCGGCCGCCGGGGTGGTGCGTCCCCGGGCCCGGCTGGCCATCCGCACCGGTCGCTCGATGTATTTCTCCGTGAGAAGCGCCAGCACGATCGACACGGCGATGATCACCAGGCCGGAGGCGAGCGTGATCTCGGCCTCGCGGTCGTGGGAGAGCCACAGGATGAGCAGCGGCCAGTGCCACAGGTAGAGCGAGTAGGAGATGTCCCCGAGGCGCCGGAACAGCCGGCCGGACAGCAGCCAGGTGATGGGGTCCCGGGCCGGGGTGGCGCGCAGGCCGGGCGGGAGGTTGCCGCCGAGGATGATGAGCAGCGCGCCGCCGATGGGGTACCAGGCCAGCGGGCCGGGGAAGTGGCCCGCGCCGTCGAAGAGGAATCCGGTGCTCACCACCAGGAAGAGGCCGGTGGCGGTGGTGAGCAGGCGGAGGGGCCAGGGCAGGACGATCCCGGCCAGGACGATCGCCGCCAGGCCGCCGACGAGCAGCTCCCACATGCGGGCGCCGGTGTCGTAGTAGTTCCACGACTGGTTGGCGGACTGTCCGAGCACGGCCCACCACGCCGATGTGGCGGTGCCCGCGGCCACGATGCCGACGAGGACCCACTTGGGGGTGCCGCGGCGGACGAGCCGACGCCACAGCAGGCTCACGCCGAGGACCACCACCAGGGCCACCAGGTAGAACTGGCCCTGGACGGACATCGACCACAGGTGCTGCAGTGGCGAGATGGTCGCGTCGGCGGCCGCGTAGTCCGAGGCGGTGAGCGCCAGTTCCCAGTTCTGGTAGTACAGCAGCGAGGCCACGGTCTGCTCGAAGATCGCCGACCACTGGGTGGGCGGCTTGACGAGCACGGTGCCGAGGACGGTCGCGGCGACCGTCACCACCAGCGCCGGGTACAGCCTGCGGACCAGGCGCTTGAGGTGCGGCAGCGGGTTGAGGGGCGTGTCCGGGTCGCCGGCGCCGCGCAGGAGCGAGCCGAGGAAGAAGAACCCGGACAGGGTGAGGAACACGTCGACGCCGCCGGAGACGCGGCCCATCCAGATGTGGAACACCACGACCAGTGCGATCGCGAGGCCGCGCAGGCCGTCGATGTCGTGCCGGTAGGCCTTCGTCCCGCGGCGCCGGGGGGCGGGCGCGGGAGCAGGGGTGGAGGCCACTGGCTGATACTTCCTGACGTCTTGTCCGGGGGTCGCGGATGGCCCCGGCCCGGCATCCGGGCGCCACGCCGGGGGGAGCGGAGCCGGGTCCGATTACACCACAGCGGGTCGGCGTCACCGCCGTTGGTACAGTCGGGCCGCATGACCGGCCCGTCGTCGTCAGGTGTCGTGCGTTCGTCCGACCGCACGCCCGGCACCGCCCCACGCGCGGCGGGCACACTCTTGGGCGTCGTCGCCCCGTTTCTCGCGGCATTGACGCTGTGGGCCGTCGCGGCCCCCCGCTCGGAGCTTCTGTCCGTCGGCGGCGGACGCGGCCTGCGGCTGACCGATTCGGGGGCGGACGGTGGCAGCCAGTTGCTCACGCTCGTCGTGCTCACCGGCTCCGCCACGGTGTGCGCGGTGCTCGTGCTCTGGCACCGACATCCCCGCCTGCGGCGGCCGGGAGGCGTGCCCGCGCTCGCGCTCGTGCCCGGGCTGGCGGCGACGACGGCC
>NZ_KV823881.1:0-7561 GCF_001815995.1 Dietzia sp. HMSC21D01
CGCTCCGCGGGGTGGGCGAGACGCCATGGCGAGGGGCGGCTGCCGTCGCGGCGTACCGGGGCACCTGCGAGACGCCATGGAGAGGGGCGGCTGTGGCCCGGGCGAGCTGGCGCTCAGTCGATGCGGTCGCCGGTCTCGACGTCGAACGCGTCGACCTCGGCGTCAATGTGGCGCACCCGGATCGTCTCGCCGACGCTCGTGCCGTGGCCGCGGTCGAGCCGGATGGCGATGCGCTCGCCGTCGGCCGTGTGCCCGTAAGCGAACGCCTCGGCACCCAGCTCCTCCACCAGATCGACCGTCAGCTCCAGCCCGGGTTCGCCGGCGCCGACCAGCCGCAGGGCCTCGGGGCGAGCGCCCAGGATGATGCGGTCGCGGCCGCCGAGGGAGGCGGGGACGGCGATCTCGGCGTCGCCGATGCGTGCCCGGCCGTCGGTGACCGGGACCTCGATGAGGTTCATGGCGGGCGTGCCGATGAAGCCGGCGACGAACGCGTTGACGGGCCGGTCGTACAGTTCTCGGGGCGAGGCGACCTGCTGCAGGATGCCCTTGTCGAGCACGGCCACGCGGGTCCCCATGGTCATGGCCTCGACCTGGTCGTGCGTGACGTACACGGTGGTCACGCCGAGCCGACGCTGCAGCCCGGCGATCTCCCCGCGGGTCGACACGCGCAGTTTGGCGTCGAGGTTGGACAGGGGTTCGTCCATGCAGAAGACCTTGGGGCGGCGCACGATCGCCCGGCCCATGGCCACGCGCTGCCGCTGGCCGCCCGACAGCTGGGACGGCTTGCGGTCGAGCAGGTCCTCGAGCTGGAGGATCCGGGCGGCCTCCTCCACCTGCCGGCGGGTGTCGGTCTTGTTGACGCCGGCGTTGCGCAGGGCGAAGCCCATGTTCTGCGCGACGGTCATGCTGGGGTAGAGCGCGTAGTTCTGGAACACCATGGCCACGTCGCGGTCGCGGGGGGCGACGCCGGTCATGTCCCGGTCGTCGATGAGGACGCGGCCCTCGTCGATCGGCTCCAGCCCTGCGAGCATCCGCAGGCTCGTGGATTTACCGCAGCCGGACGGGCCGACGAGCACGAGGAACTCCCCGTCGGTGACCTCGAGGTCGAGGGCGTCGACGGCCGGGGCCGACTTCTTGTCGAAGCGGCGGGTCGCGTGGTCGAAGCGGACGGTGGCCATCGGGCGCGGATGCTCCTCGGGGAGAACGGACAGGGAAAGCAGCGGCAGGGAGAGAAGGGGCCGGACCGGCCGCCGGGTCGAACCGGCGGCCGGGAGGCCGGCGTCAGCCCTCGAGCTTGGGCAGGATCTGCGAGTCGATGATCTGCGCGGTCTCGTCCTGGACCTGCTGCATGGCCTGGCGGACGTCGGCGCCGCCGAGCACACGGTCGAACGCGCCGCCGATGCGCCGGCCGCCGTTGGGGACCAGCACGCGGGCGTTGTCCTGCGGGCGTGTATGGGCGAGCTGGTCGATCGCGGTGGCGGCCTGCGGGGTCTCGGCGAGGTAGTCCTTGATCTCCTGCGCCTCGCGCGCGGACTTGCGGACGGGCATGTAGCCGGTGCCCTGCGAGAACTTGGCCGTCGACTGGGTGTTGGTGAGGAAGTCGATGAACTTCATGGCGTTGAGCTTGCGCTCGTCCGAGATCCCGGCCGGGATCGCGACGCCGGCGCCGCCGGTGGGGCAGGAGTTCTTCTCCGCCGCGCCGGGCAGGAAGGCGGTGCCGAACTCGAACGCGGCGTTGGTCTTGGCCGAGGCCAGTGAGCCGGTCGAGGCCAGGGCGCAGGCGGCCAGGCCCGAGCCGAACTCGACGATCGAGTCGGCGGAGACCACCAGGAAACCGTCGTCGTTGAGCTGCTTGACGTACTCGACACCGCGGATCGTGTTGTCCTCGGTGAAAGTCGGGGTCCACTCGCGCGAGAAGGCGCCGTCGAAGTCCCAGATGATGTTCTGGCCGGTCCAGTCGATGTAGTTGGAGCCGTCGTACATGGCGATCGCGTGCTTGCCCTCGCCGATCGCGTCCTGGATGCGCGGCGCCCACTCGGCGAACTCGGTCCAGTTCTCGGGCCCACGGTCGGGCAGTCCGGCCGCCTGCCAGACCTCCTTGTTGTAGTAGAACAGCGGCGTGGACCGGGCGAAGGGCACGCCGTAGTTCTCGCCCTCGAGGACGTAGTCGCCCAGCAGGGCGTCGACGAAGTCGCCGGTGTCCACGCCGGCCTCGCTGAACAGCCCGCCGAGAGGGGCGATCTGGTCGTTGAGCGCGAAGTTGAACCAGGTCACGTCGGAGACCACAACGACGTCGGGCAGCTCGCCGCCGGTCAGGGCCGCGTTGAACTTCTGGGCGACCTCCTCGTAGTTCTTGCCGCCGTCGACGAGGTTGACCTTGAGATCGGGGTTCTCGGACTCGAACGCGGCGATGATCTCCTGCTCGAGCTCCTTGGAGCTGCCCGGGTGGTTGGACCAGAAGGTGATGGTGCCGCTGTCGCCGCCGCCGGAGCCCGCGGCACCGCCGTTGCCGGAGTCGGAGTCGGACCCCGTCCCGGCGCACGCGGAGAGGGTGGTGGCTGCGGTGGCGGCGCCGATCACGCCGAGGAAGCCGCGGCGGTTGAGGAGAGTCATGTCTGTGGGTCCTTTCGGGTTGTACTGCCGGCCGTGTGCGGGTCGCGGCGGGTTCGGGGAGGGGTGTCGGCGGGTCAGCCCTTCACCGCGCCGGAGGTGAGGCCCTTGATCATGTGGCGCTGCAGGATCAGGAAGACGATGAGGATCGGGGTGATGGTGAGGACGGTGGCGGCCATGACCATCGGCCAGTCGGTGAACCCTCCGTCGGTGTTGACCAGCCGCGCGAGCCCGACCTGCAGGGGCGCGACGGTGTCGTCGGAGGCGATGAGGAACGGCCAGAGGTACTCGTTCCACTCGTTGACCACGGTGATCAGGGCGAACGCGACCAGCGTCGGCCAGCTCATGGGGAGGACCACACGGAACAGGAGCTTGAGGTGCCCGCAGCCGTCCATCCGCGCCGCCTCGATGATCTCGAACGGCAGCGTGAGGAAGTGGTTGCGCATGAGGAAGGTGCCGAAGGCGACACCGGCCAGCGGGATGATGATGCCCTGGAAGGTGTTGATCCAGCCGAGCTGCGCGATGAACGCGTAGTTGGAGATGACGGTGATCTGGTTGGGCACCATCAGCGCCGCGAGGACCAGCATGAACAGCAGCCCGCGGCCGGGGAACCGGAGGAACACGAACGCGTACGCGCTGATGACGCCGAGGGTGATCTTGACCGCCGCCAGGACGCCGGTGATGACGAGCGAGTTGGTGAAGTACTGCAGGAACGGCACGTCGGCCAGGACCTGCGGGTACGAGTCGGTGGTGATGGGGTCCGGCCACCACACGGGCGGCTGGATGTACACCTGGTTGTCCGGCTTGAGCGAGGTGATGACCACCCAGTACAGCGGCAGCCCGATGATCAGCAGGACGAGGACCATCACCGCGTAGCCGGCGACCTTGGCAGTCCGGGAGCCACCCTGGATCGTGTTCATCGCATGTTCCTGTCCATGACGCGGACCTGCAGGACGGTGATGACCAGGAGGATGAGGAACATGATGGTCGCGACGGTGGCACCGTAGCCGGCGCGGAAGTTCTGGAAAGTCTCCTGATAGACCTGGAACACCATGGTCGTGGTGGCGTTGCCCTGGGGGCCGCCGCGGGTCATCACGTAGATGATGTCGAACACCTGCAGGGAGTTGAGCATGACGGTGATCGACAGGAAGAACGTCGTGGGACGGAGCATCGGCAGGGTGACCCGTCGGAAGGTGGTCCAGCGGCTGGCGCCGTCGATCTCGGCGGCCTCGTAGAGTTCGGCCGGCTTGGCCTGCAGCGCGGCGAGGTAGATGACGAACGAGTACCCGAGGTTCTTCCAGATGTAGGTGATGGTGATCATCGCCAGGGCCCAGTCGGGGTCCTGGTAGAAGTCCGGCACGGGCAGTCCGACCATGGTGAGCAGCGCGGAGACCATGCCGAACCGGGGGTCGAAGATGAACTGGAAGGCCACACCGATCGCCGCGCCCGCGATGACGAACGGCGCGAACACCGCCGACCGGACGAGTCCTCGGCCGACGAGTCGCTGGTCCAGCAGCAGCGCCAACGCCAGTCCGAGGACCATGGAGCCGACCACCGCGGAGATGGTGAACACGCCGGTGTTGCGCAGGATGAGCCAGCTGTCGTCGCGCCCGAACCACTCGACGTAGTTGTCGAACCCGATGAACGTGGAGGTGGGTGACGAGATGTTCCAGTGGAAGAAGCTCAGTCGGACGTTGTCGAGCAGCGGGCGGTAGGTGAACACACCCAGCAGCGCGAGGTTGGGCAGAACCAGCGCGAGGAACAGCGCCTTCTCCCGGAACGCCCCACCGCCCGGCAGCGCCCCACCCGCGCGGAGACGGCGGCGGGCCCGGCCGCGGCCGTCGTCGCGGTCATCGGGTGCGGCCGCCGGGTTCTCGGCGACCGGGGAGGTCGGTGTCTGCACGGTGGGAAGCCTCGTCGTCGATGGTGAACGGACTTTGTCCAGACGATAGACCAGCGGTGACCTGGCGAGGTCGAAACGGTACAAGTGTTGAAAAATGGGGTGGCCCAGCGGATTCCCGGGCAGCTGCGGCCGCCGCGGGATCGGCCGGGGTCAGTAGTTCCAGTCGCCCTGACCGTCGAAGGCGCCGAAGGGCCGGCCGGGGCCGTTCTTGACGATGAACGGGTCGCCGTTGCGGGTGGTGTCGTAGTACCAGCGGGCGTCCTCGGGGCTGACGTTGATGCACCCGTGGGAGACGTTGCGGACACCCTGATCGGCGACCGACCAGGGGGCTGAGTGGATGTAGATGCCGTCGTAGCTGAGCCGGACGGCGTCGTTGACGATCGAGTTGTAGCCGCCCTCCTCGATCCGTAGCCCGAACGTCTCGGAGTTCATGCGGACCTGCCGCCCGCGCTGGCCGGTGTAGTAGATGCCGTTGTAGGTGTCCCAGCCCGGGCGGCCGGCGGAGGCGCGCATGGTGCGGACGTGCTGGCCGTTGCGGGTGACGGTGACGAGCTTGGTGCGGTCGTCGAACTCGGCGATCACGGCGTCGCCGGTGCGGAAGGACTGCTGACGCTTGCCGCCGGCCCACACGGTGACGGAGGTGTTGACGGGCCAGAACTGGTGGGGGCGCCAGCGGACCTCCCGGTCGCCCACCCAGTAGAACTTGCCCGCCACCGGCGGTTCGGTGCGGATGCCGATGGTCGCCTCGGCGCGGGCACGGTCGGTGATGGGCCGGTCGAAGAAGAACATGACCGGCTGTGCGACGCCCACGACCTCGTTGGGGGTCGGGAAAACGTTGACGTCGCCGTACTCGGGTGCCGGGCGGGCGGGGCCGATGACCGGGTAGGTGAGGACGGGCTGCGCGGGCACCCCCGGGATGGCGGGCGTCGGCAGCGGGGCGTTCTCGAGCTGGGGGACGCCGGGCGGGCTCAGCGGCATGACGGACTGGGCCTGCGCGGCGGGGGCGGCCCCGGTGGCAGCCGGGACGCCCAGGACGAGGGCGACCGCGGCGAGGATCGCGGCGGCTGCCGAGAAGCGGGGGTGTCGGGGCATGAGGGGCTCCTGGGGGACGGACGGGATTCTTCTTCGGTCTCGCTCAGACTTCTACAAGGAGATGTCGTGTGCCACAACCGAAGTGTTTCCCGGGGGTCCGTCCCGCGCCCCCGGGAGCCCCGAGGTCAGTAGTTCCAGTCGCCCTGTCCGTCGAAGGCACCGAACTGCCGGCCGGGGCCGTTCACCACGATGAACGGGTCGCCGTTGCCGGTGTTGTCGTAGTACCAGGCCGCGTCCTCGGGGCTGACGTTGATGCACCCGTGGGAGACGTTCCGGACGCCCTGGTCGGCGACCGACCACGGTGCGGAGTGGATGAAGATGCCGTCGTAGCTGAGTCGCACGCCGTTCTCGACGGTCGTGTCGTAGCCGCCGGCGTCCATCGCCAGTCCCCAGGTGGAGGAGTCCATGCGTACCTGGCGGTCGCGCCAGCCGTTGTAGTAGATCCCGTTGTGGGTGGGGAAGGCGTCGCGGCCGGCGGAGGCGCGCATGGTGCGGATGACCTCGCCGTTCCGGGTGACGGTGACGAGGTGGGTGTTGTCGTCGTAGGTGGAGACGATCGCGTCGCCGGTGCGGAAGGCGTGCTCGCGTCCGCCCGCCCACACGGTGACGGAGGTGTGGGCCGGCCAGAACTCGTGCGGGCGCCAGCGCAGTTCGGTGTCGCTCACCCAGTAGAACTTGCCGCCGACCGCGGGGGCGGTCCGGATCGCCACGGAGGCCTCGGCGCGGGCGCGGTCGGTGACGGGGCCGTCGAAGTGGATCATCACCGGCTGTGCGACGCCGACCGTCTCGCCCGGGGTGGGGTAGACGGAGGCGACGCCGACCTCGGCGGCGGCGCGCGCCTGTGCGGGGACGGGGATCGTGAGGACCCCGGACACGCCGGGTAGCGGGGGCGTGGGGACCGGGGCGGATTCGGAGCCGAACGCGCCGACCGATCCGGTGGATCCGGTGTAGCCGGCGAGTGACTGCGCGGAGGCGGCGGGGGAGAGGCCGACGACGACGAGGCCTGCCGTGGCCAGAAGCGGGGCGATGATCCGGGGTCGGCGCGACATCGGTCTCCTCGGTGCGGCGCCGCGATGAGGCGGCGGGGCGGGGCGACGCGGGCGCACGGGCGGGCCGGAGCGGTTAGTCCCATGCGCCACATCAGTAACAGGAGCAACAATACCCTCGCCTCGTCCCGCCTGTACATCCCGTGGGGCGCAGGGCGTCCCGGGCCGCCGCGGACCCGCGGGCGCGACTCGCGGACCCACGACGCGCAACCGTCCCAACGTTCGTTGGTAACGGGGATCGAAGAAGCGCTGGTAGGCACGCCGCGGGTCGTTATTGACCGTAAGTCAGCGACAGAACGCCTGCTCATGGGGTTGATGTGGTCTCGGATGCAACATATGGTCGACGCAGTCACCGCCTGAGGGGTCGGTGGCGAGGGTGAAGTGGTTGCTGAGGGGCTGCGACTTCACACTTCAGAGGGGCCGGTCGTGAGACCGGGGCACCTGGGGGGTGCCACCCGCAGCCGTGTAAGGCAGCGAGGAAGGCCGGATCGTGCTCGATCCGCCGGATAGAGGAACGGCGTCGGATGCTGAGGGGCTCCGGCGCCGTTCCCGTCTGTGCCGATAGGGATCCGCAGGCGGTGTCGCCGGCTGTCAGGCGAGTATGCGCTGCGCCACCCGGTGGAGTCCGCTCAGCGCTGACGCCTCGGCGTCGGGCGACCGCGGGGTCTCCGGCTTGAGCAGGGTGATGTGCCACAGCTCGTCGCCCGCCACCAGGATGGTGTGCACCTCGACTCCGCCGCCGGTCGGCGCCGCCACGCAGTCGATGTAGACCGTGGCCAGGTCCGGTCGGACGGGCGCGGGAGCCCCGGGGGCCGCCGGCGCCGCGTCCTGGATCGCCGCGGCGTCGCTCCCGCGCACCTCGGAGCAGGCGTAGCGCACCCCGAGGAGCGTGGCCTGCTCGGCGAGGGCC
>NZ_KV823882.1:0-25407 GCF_001815995.1 Dietzia sp. HMSC21D01
TCGCCGCCCCTTTCGAGGCAACTCCTCCAGCTTAGCGGACCCGCTTCACCGTGTCAAACCCGGCTGGGCCCTCCCGCTTCGCGGAGGCTGTCTCCTCGGGCGGCTCGGGCCTCTCGGTCCGCGCCGCTCTCGGCGACGTCCAATAAGTTACGCAGGTGTGAACGGAAACGCAAACCCGCAGGTCAAGCCAGCTAACGAACGATGGCGTCGGCGAGAGCCGACGCCATCGTCGTACGCAGGGGCTGATCAGCTGATGCGGACGCCCGCGAAGCTCTTCTTGCCACGCCGCAGGACCAACCATTTGCCGTGGAGGAGATCACCGGAGGACGGCGTCCACTCCGGGTCCGAGACCCGCTCGTTGTTGACGTACGCGCCCCCCTCACCGACCGCACGGCGGGCGGCACCCTTGCTCTCGCTCAGCCCGGAGGCGACGAGCAGGTCGACGATGGTCGTAGGGCTGCCCGGGGCGATCTCCACCGCGCCGGCGTCCTCGAGCGCCGCCGCCAGAGTCGCCTCGTCGAGCCCGTCGAGCTCGCCGCGGCCGAACAGGGCCTGCGCGGCGGCCTGGACGGATTCCGTCGCGGCCACGCCGTGCACGAGCGTCGTCATCTCCTCGGCGAGGCGCTTCTGCGCCGCGCGCAGGTGGGGCTTGTCGCGGGTCGACGCCTCGAGCTCGTCGATCTCCTCACGCTCGAGGAAGGAGAACCACCGTAGGTAGCGCACGACGTCGGCGTCGGCGGTGTTGAGGAAGTACTGGTACCAGGTGTACGGGCTCGTCATGGACGGATCCAGCCACAGACTGCCGCCGCCGGTGGACTTGCCGAACTTCTTCCCGTCGGCAGAAGTCACGAGGGGGACCGTCATCGCGTGGACCGTCTCGCCGTCCACCCGCCGGTTGAGGTCGACACCGCCGATGATGTTCCCCCACTGGTCGGATCCACCCAGCTGCAGTGTGCACCCCATGTTGCGGCGCAACTGCAGGAAGTCGTTTGCCTGCAGCAGCATGTAGGAGAATTCGGTGAACGAGATGCCCTCGCCCTCGAGGCGACGCTTGACGGTGTCGCGCCCGAGCATCGTGTTGAGCGAGAAGTGCTTACCGACGTCGCGCAGGAACTCGATGACCGTCATGTGCCCGGTCCACTGCATGTTGTTCACCACCCGCGCACCGGTGGGTCCCTCGGTGAGGTCGACGAACAATTCCAACTGGCCGGCGATCCGCTCGGTCCACTCCGCGACGGTGTCAGAGGTGTTCATGACCCGCTCCCCCACCTCGCGGGGGTCGCCGATCATCCCTGTGGCGCCGCCGGCGAGGACGATGGGCCGGTGCCCGGCCAGCTGGAACCGGCGCAGGGTCAGCAACGGGATGAGGTGCCCGGCATGCAGACTCGGACCGGTCGGGTCGAACCCACAGTAGAGAGAGACCGTCCCCGCGTCGAGGTGGGCGCGAAGCGCCTCCAGGTCGGTCGACTGGGCGATCAGCCCACGCCACTGCAGTTCATCGAGGATGTCGTTGGTCACGACCGTCATTGTCCCCCATCGGTGCGACCGGCCACCACGGGGCGGGTGACCTGCGGTGCGCGTGGGCTCCGCCGATAGGCGGAGACCTCCCGCGCGCCGGCGAGCCAGAACCGCCAGGGCCGGTCCGCCTCGCGGGAGACCCCCACGCGCGGACCGGAGCGGATGTGGTCGTCGGGGACCGGCTCGGGTCGGAACCTGATCGACGACGAGGGGTCCAACACATTGGTGCCCCGCATCGACAGATCGATGCCGAGCGTGCGTCCGAGGTTGCCGGGGCCTCGGGCGGTGCGTTCCACCGGGATGCCGGGCCGGCGGGTCTCCACGGTCTCGTGACCGCCCACGACGCGGGCCGCCCGGAGGAGCACACCCCCTCCCTCACCCCGAGGTCGGCAGGTGATGTTCACGCACTGGTGCAACCCGTGGCTCAGGTAGACGTACAGGTGACCGGCGTCGCCGAACATCACCTCGTTGCGGGCCGTGCGACCCGGCCACGTGTGGGCCGCCGCGTCAGGAAACGCCGAGTCGGCGGGTCCGCCGTACGCCTCGACCTCCATGACGCGCACCGAGACCGTGTCGTGTGTGAGGATCCCGCCGAGAAGTAGCCGCGCCGCCTCGTCCGGGGACGAGGCGCGCAGCAACTCCCGGAACCGCTCGCCACCCGTCTCGTAGCCACCGGTGTCGTCGCGGTCGGCCCGGGGCGCGCCCGCCAGCGGACTCACTCCGCGGGCGTGCCGCCCGACCGGGCGACGAGATCCGCGTGCTCGGCGTCGTCGACCTGCCGGGACTCGTCGACCAGCAGGACGGGGATGCCGTCCTCGATCCGGTAGGCCCGGCGCAGACGCGGGTTGTACAGCGTCTCCCCGTCGATCAGGAGGAGGGGGCCCTTGTCCTCAGGACAGGCGAGGATCTCGAGCAGACGTGCGTCGATGACGGACATGACTCTCACCCTACCCACGCGGCGAACTGGTCACGGACCTCGCCCAACCGCCGGCGTTGCTCCGCCACGGCCTCACCCGCGGTCCCACCACGGGCGTTCCTCGACGCGACCGAACCGGACACCGTGAGGACCTCGCGGACCTCGGGCGTGAGCGCGGGGTCCACGGCCGCCAACTCGTCGTCGTCCAACTCGTCCAGTCCCACGCCGCGGCCCTCGGCCACCCGCACGCACTCACCGGCCGCCTCGTGGGCGACCCGGAACGGGACGCCCTGGCGGACCATCCACTCCGCGATGTCCGTCGCCAGTGTGTAACCGGCCGGCGCGAGCTCGGCGAGTCGCTCGGGATGGAACTCGAGCGTGCCGACGAGCCCTGCCATCGCCGGCAGCAGCAGGTCCAGTTGCGCCACGGAGTCGAAGACCGGCTCCTTGTCCTCCTGTAGGTCCCGGTTGTAGGCCAACGGCTGCGCCTTGAGGGTCGCGAGCAGCCCGGTGAGGTTGCCGATGAGTCGCCCCGTCTTCCCTCGCATCAGCTCGGCGACGTCCGGGTTCTTCTTCTGCGGCATGATCGAGCTGCCCGTCGACCATTCGTCGGCGAGCGTGACGTACCCGAACTCCGGAGTGGACCAGGCGATGATCTCCTCGGCCAGACGGGAGAGGTCGACCGCGATCTGCGCGAGCACGTAGGCCGCCTCTGCCGCGAAGTCCCTCGAGCTCGTGGCGTCGATCGAGTTGTCCGCCGCGCGGTCGAAGCCCAGCTCCGCAGCGATCGCGTCCGGGTCCAGCCCGAGAGAGGACCCGGCCAGTGCGCCCGACCCGTAGGGCGACACTGCCAGCCGGCGGTCCAGGTCTCTGATCCGGTCGAGATCGCGCAACAGCGGCTGCGCGTGGGCGAGCAACTGGTGCGAGAGCAACACCGGCTGGGCTGCCTGGAAGTGGGTCTTGCCCGGCATGACCGTCTCCGGGTGGGCGTCGGCCTGCGCGACGAGCGCGTCGACCACGTCGAGCACGCCCGTCGCCACCACCCGGACCGCGTCGCGGAGCCACATCCGGAAGAGCGTGGCGACCTGGTCGTTGCGCGAGCGGCCGGCCCGCAGCCGCCCACCGACCTCGGGGCCGACCCTGTCGATGAGCCCGCGTTCGAGAGACCCGTGAACGTCCTCGTCCGACTCGGCCGGGACGAACGCGCCGGAGTCGACGTCAGCGGCGAGCCGATCCAGCCCGTCGAGCATCGAGTCCAGGTCCGGCCCGGTGAGCAGGCCCGCCCGGTGCAGCACCCGGGCGTGCGCCTTGGACGCCCGGATGTCATACGGGGCCAGCTCCCAGTCGAAGTGGGTGGACTTGCTCAGTGCGGCCATGGCCTCCGCCGGGCCGCCGGCGAACCGGCCGCCCCACAGCGCGCCGGTATTGGTCCCGTGCCGGTCTTCCCCGGTCGTCCGCCCGCCGCCGTTCTGCTCGGCACTCACAGGCCGAGGTCCCGCTTGGCGGCGATCTTGGAGCTCAGGCCGTGTAGGTTGACGAAGCCCTTGGCGTAGCTCTGGTCGAACGAATCACCCTCGTCGTAGGTCGCGAGGTTGAAGTCGTACAGCGAGGAGTCGGACCGGCGGCCGTTGACGGTGATCGACCCGCCGTGCAGGACCATCCGGATGTCGCCCGAGACGTGCTGCTGGGTGTTGTCGATGAAGGCGTCCAGCGCGTACTTCAGGGGCGAGAACCACAGGCCGTCGTAGACCGCGTTCGACCACTCGTCCGAGACGCCGGACTTGTAGCGGGCGAGCTCGCGCTCGAGCGTGACGTCCTCGAGGGCCTTGTGGGCGGTGATGAGAATCATCGCGCCCGGAGCCTCGTACACCTCGCGGCTCTTGATGCCCACCAACCGGTCCTCGACCATGTCGAGACGCCCCACGCCCTGCGCGCCGCCGCGACGGTTGAGCTCCTCGATCGCCTCGAGCACACTGACCTTACGGCCGTCGATCGCGACCGGCACGCCTTCGGAGAAGGTCACGGTGACCTCGTCAGGGGCGGCGAAGTTGATCGTCGGATCCTCGGTGTAGTCGTAGACGTCCTTGGTGGGGGCGTTCCACAGGTCCTCGAGGAAACCCGTCTCCACCGCGCGGCCCCAGACGTTCTGGTCGATCGAGAACGGCGACTTTTTGGTGACGTTGATCGGGATCTCGTTCTTCTCGGCGAACTCGATCGCCTTCTCGCGGGTCCACGCGTAGTCGCGTACCGGCGCGATGACGTCGAGGTCAGGGGCGAGGGCACCGAAACCGACCTCGAAGCGGACCTGGTCGTTGCCCTTGCCCGTGCAGCCGTGCGCGACGGAGGTGCCGCCGTGCATCTTCGCCGCTGTCACCAGGTGCTTGACGATGAGCGGGCGGGAGATCGCCGACACGAGCGGGTACTGCCGCATGTAGAGACCATTGGCCTTGATGGTGGGGGCGCAGTACTCCTCGGCGAACTCGTCGCGGGCGTCCACGACGATCGACTCGACGGCGCCGCAGTCCAGGGCGCGCTGGCGCACCACGTCCATGTCCTCGCCACCCTGGCCGAGATCGATGGCGACGGCGACGACCTCGGCACCGGTCTCCTTGCCGATCCAGCTGATGGCGACGGAGGTATCGAGTCCGCCGGAGTAGGCGAGGACGACGCGATCGGACATGGTGTTCTCCTTGGTGTGTGCTGTGGGTCAGTGGGTCTGGGTGTGCGGGTCGCGGGGTCAGAGCTGGCGTCGGGCCAGCGCGGCGAGCCGGTCCGCGAGTTCCGCTCCGGCGACGGGTTCGCGGGCCATCACGAATATGGTGTCATCCCCGGCGATCGTCCCGACGACGTCATCCAGGTTGGCGCGGTCGAGCGCGCTGGCGAGGAAGTTGGCGGCCCCCGGCGGCGTGCGCAGGACCGCCATGTTGCCGCTGTGGTCGGCGGACACGAGCAGTTCGCCGAGCATCTTGGCCAGTCGGTCCGTGCCCCCGGGGATTCCCGGGACATGGCTCCCGTCCTCCGGGATGACGTAGCGGCCCGCTCCCCCGTCGGCGGCGCGGAGCTTGACGGCGCCGAGCTCGTCCAGGTCCCTACTCAGGGTCGCCACCGCTACGGCGATCCCCTCCTCCGCCAGCGCCTCGGCCAGTTCGGTCTGGCTGCGCACCGGACGGCGCCGAAGGATGTCGGTGATGCGGGCGTGCCGCACCGTCCTACTCACGGCGCCGACCGCGGTCACGCCCGCTCCAGGAGCCAGACGAGCAGGGCCTTCTGGGCGTGGAGACGGTTCTCCGCCTCGTCGAACACCCTGCTGCGGGGCCCGTCGATGACCTCGGCGGAGATCTCCTTGCCCCGGTACGCGGGCAGGCAGTGCAGGACGATCACGTCGTCGGAGGCCCGGTCCACCGCCTCCTGTCCGAGCCGGTAACCGGCCAGGTCCCGGAGGCGGTCGGCTGCGGAGTCCTCCATGCCCATCGACACCCAGGTGTCGGTGATGAGCACGTCGGCCCCCTCGACGGCCGAGGCGACGTCGGTGGTGATGCCGACCGATCCGCCCGTGGCCTCCGCGATCCGCTCGGCGTCGGCCACCACCTGTCCGGAGGGCTGGTATCCGTCCGGAGCGGCGATGATGATGTGGATTCCGGCCGTGGCGAAGCCGAGCAGGTAGGAGTGCCCCATGTTGTTGGCCCCGTCGCCGAGATACACGGCTCGCAGGCCGGCCGTGCGGCCGAAGTTCTCCCGGATCGTGAGGAGGTCCGCGAGGATCTGGCAGGGGTGGAACTCATCACTCAGCGCGTTGACGACCGGGACGTCCGAGTGCCCGGCGAGTTCGACGAGCCCGTCCTGGGAGTACGTCCGCCACACGATCGCCTCGACGTAACGGGACATCACCTTCGCGGTGTCCTCGAGCGTCTCTCCCTTGCCCATCTGAGTCGAACCGGACTCGACGACGATCGGGTTGCCGCCCAGTTGCGCGATTCCGGCGTCGAAGGAGAATCGGGTCCGTGTCGACGTCTTGTCGAAGATGACGGCGACGGAGCGTGGGCCCTCCAGCGGGCGCGCGGAGAACGGCTCGGCTTTGAGTTCCAACGCCAGGTCCAGGACGGCGGACTGCTCGTCGGGGCTCAGGTCGTCGTCGCGCAGGAAGTGGCGCACCGAGCGGGAGGCCACGGGCGAACCGGTCATGACGAGGACTCCTTCTGGGACGCGGCGTCGAGGATCGCGGGCAGGGCGGAGACGAACTCCGCCGCCTGCCCCTCGGTGAGGATGAGCGGCGGGGCGAGCCGGACGACGTCGGCGGTCGTGGCCCCTACGAGATAGCCGGCCCTCCGCGCGGCCTCCTCCACGGACTTGGCCACCGGGGCGGTGAGCACCATGCCGAGCAGCAGCCCCCGTCCCCGCACGTGGTCGATCAGCGGATGGTCGAGGCACTCGATCTCCGCGGCGATGACCTTGCCGAGCCGGTCGACGTGCGCCACGAGGTCGTCGGACTCGATCGTGTCGAGCACGGCGAGCGCGGCGGCGCACGAGACCGGATTACCTCCGAAGGTCGTCCCGTGCTGGCCTGCGGTGAGCAGCTCACCGGCCGAGCCGATCCCGAGGCACGCCCCGATCGGCAGCCCGCCGCCGAGCCCCTTGGCGAGGGTGATCACGTCGGGCACCACCCCCGCCTTGCGGGAGGCGAACATCGCGCCGGTCCGGGCGATCCCGGTCTGGACCTCGTCGACGATCATGAGGACGCCGTGCTCCGTGCACAACGCGCGGACGTCGGCGAGGAAGCCCTCCGGCGGTTCGACGACGCCGCCCTCGCCCTGCAGCGGCTCGAGGATCACGGCGGCGGTGTCAGCGGGGGGCTTCTCCACCAGTGCGGTGAGGGCGTCGATGTCGCCGTACGGATAGAACTCGACACCGGCCGGCATCGGCTCGAACGGTTCGCGTTTGGCGGGCTGACCGGTCATCGCCAGCGCGCCCATGGTCCGACCGTGGAAGCCGTTCTCGGCGGCGAGGATCCGTGAACGCCCGGTGCGACGGGCGATCTTGAACGCGGCCTCGTTGGCCTCGGCGCCCGAGTTGCAGAAGAACGCCCGCACCGGCTCGTCCACCGCCAGCAGGGCCTCGAGCCGCTCCGCGAGCTCGACGACCGTCGGGTGCACGTACAGGTTCGACACGTGCCCCAGCTCGGCGACCTGCCGGCCGACCGCGTCGACGATCGCGGGATGCGCGTGGCCGAGCGAGTTGACCGCGATACCGCCGAGGAGGTCGGTGTACTCGCGGCCGTCGGCACCGACGACGGTGACACCGCGTCCCGAGACCAGTGCGAGCGGCGGGGGGCCGTAGTTGCGCATCAGGGCGGTGTCCCACCTCGAGGTGAGGGTGGGAATGGTCTTCTCGCTCACGCGTTGTCTCCTGCCGGTATCCGGGTCTCGTGATCGCCCTCGGTCACCATCGTCCCGATGCCGCCCTCGGTGAGGATCTCCAGCAGCACGGAGTGCTCGACACGGCCGTCGATGACGTGGGCGGCGCGCACGCCGCCCTGCACGGCGCGCAGGCAGGCCTCCATCTTGGGGACCATTCCGCTCTCCAGTGACGGGAGCAGGCGCTCCAGGGGCCGGGTGCCCAGATGGGTCACCAGCGAGGAACGATCGGGCCAGTCCGTGTACAGCCCCTCGACGTCGGTGAGGACGACGAGCTTCTCCGCCTCCAGGGCCGAGGCGAGCGCACCCGCGGCGGAGTCGGCGTTGATGTTGTGGACGGTCCCGTCGGCATCGGGGGCGATGGTCGAGACCACGGGGATCCGTCCGGCCTCTATCAGGTCGAGCACCGCGCGCGGGTCGACGGATTCGACGTCGCCGACGAGCCCGATGTCGGTGGGCCGACCGTCGACCATCGCGGTACGCCGGACGGCGGTGAACAGGCCGGCGTCCTCGCCGGAGATGCCGACCGCGTACGGACCGTGCGCGTTGATCAGGCCGACGAGTTCACGCCCGACCTGCCCGAACAGCACCATCCGCACCACGTCCATCACCTCGGGGGTGGTGACCCGGAACCCGCCGCGGAACTCCCCCTCCATCCCGAGCCGCGCGAGCATCGACGTGATCTGCGGGCCCCCGCCGTGGACCACGACGGGCTTGAGCCCGCAGGTGCGCAGGAAGACCATGTCGGCGGCGAAGGCCTTTTTGAGCTCGTCGTCGATCATGGCGTTGCCGCCGTACTTCACCACGACGATCTTGTCGTGGAACTTCTGCAGCCACGGCAGCGCCTCGGCGAGAACGTGCGCGCGGACGAACGGCGTCAGTTCGGTGGACCCGTCGTTCATCGCTGTGGTCATGTCAGGCCTCTCCGGGCTGGTCGGGGATGGTCAGGGTGAGATGGACGTCGGCGCCGCCGCGGTGTCGGAACCGGAACTCCACGCCGTCGGCCGTGGGCGCCGGCTCGGGCAGCGGCGAGTGCTCGGTGTCCGGCCGGAAGACGAGGACCTCGATCGGGCCGACCTGCGTCCCGGACGCCGCGGCCAGCGACTCGGCGACGCTCTCGGCGACGAGGTGCGCGGCGGTGAAGTCGGCGGCCGTGTCCCCGGCGCCGGCATCTCCGATCAACACCACGCCGCGGGTGGCGGGGACCTGTG
Source organism: Dietzia sp. HMSC21D01 (assembly GCF_001815995.1). Taxonomy (NCBI): domain Bacteria; kingdom Bacillati; phylum Actinomycetota; class Actinomycetes; order Mycobacteriales; family Dietziaceae; genus Dietzia; species Dietzia sp. HMSC21D01. The sequence continues at coordinate 9,057 of NZ_KV823882.1, forward strand.
CGCAGCGGGCGCTCCACTGGAGTTCGCCGGCCAGCGCGGCCTCGGACACGCCCGGCGCGGCGATGTCGAGCCGGGCCGCGGTGCCGGCGGGCGCCCACCAGGACACGCTCCCGGGATCGTCGATGTACCTCCGGCGGACGAGACCGTGGAGGTCCTCGCCCGGGACGGCGCCGTCCGCACCGACCGGTCCGGCGTCGGTCACGGGGCGAGACCGACCGTGCTGAGCCCGTCGGTCTCGGGCAGGCCGAGCGCGAGGTTCATCGACTGGATCGCCCCGCCGGCGGTGCCCTTGGCCAGGTTGTCGATCGCGGCGGTGAACACCGCGCGGCCCGCGCGCTCGTCCACCTCGATGCCCAACTGCACGGCGTTGGAACCGAGAACGGAGGCGGTCATGGGCTGCACGCCGGCGGGCAGGACGTGGACGAACGGCTCGGCGCCGAACGCCTCCGCATAGACCGCGCGCAGCTCGGCGGCGCTCGCCGTGGTGGGGGCCACGGCGGTGGTGAGGATGCCGCGTGCCATGGGGGCGAGGACCGGCGTGAAGCTCAACGACACCTGCTCGTCGGTGACCGACCGGAGGTTCTGGAGGATCTCCGGGGTGTGCCGGTGGGTGGTGACGCCGTACGCCTTGACCGAGCCCATGACCTCCGAGGCCAGCATCGGGACCTTGGCGGATTTGCCGGCGCCGGACGCGCCGGTGACGGAGACGATCGTGATGGCCGAGGCGTCGATCAGCTTCGCCGCGACGGCCGGGAACAGCGCGAGCGTCGCCCCGGTGGGAAAGCACCCGGGCACGGCGACACGGCGGGTGGTCCGCAGCGCCTCGCGCGCCCCCGGCAGCTCGGGGAGTCCGTACGGCCACGACCCGGCGTGCTCGGAACCGTAGTAGCCCGTCCAGTCCTCGGCGCTGGAGAGCCGGAAGTCCGCGCCGAGGTCGACGACGAGGACGTCCGGCCCCAGCTGCTCGGCGATCGCCGCGGAGTGCCCGTGGGGCAGGCCGAGCACCACCACGTCGTGGCCCGCGAGGGACTGCGCGTCGGTCTCCGCCAGGACACGGTCGGCGAGCGGCAGCAGGTGCGGGTGATGCTCACCCAGCGTCTGTCCGGCGTTCGACCCGGCGGACAGGGTGCCCAGCTCGAGCTCACCCGACACGTAGGCCGGATGCCCCAGGAGGAGGCGGAGGAACTCCCCTCCCGCGTATCCCGAAGCACCTGCGACCGCTACCTTGATTGCCATGCGCATGAGTATGCACGACGTTGCAACCTTTTGCACGTGCGGGGGTCAGGCCCCCAGCTGTCGCCGTCCCCCCGCGAACCGCCGCTGCCCCAGGTCCACCGAGCCGCCCACCCGTCGCCCCTCCTCTATTCCGGACATACCGACCCGTCGGCGGGTGCCGCGCACCGCGGTCGGGAACCGGCGGCGCAGCTCCGCGTCCGCCCGCTGGGCGTCCGACCGGAGGACGATCCCCGCCCCGGCCGCGTCCCGGCTCTCGGCGACGGCGCCCTGCTCCGCGGCTTCCAGCCGCCGGCCGACCTCGAAGGCGAACCCGGTCATGAACGACTTGCGATGGGTGACGGCGGAGACGCCGGGCGCCGGGCGCTGGCGGGCCGCCGCGGCGAGCATCACCCCGGTCAACGCGCCGGCCAGCATGCCCACCCGCTCGACGTGCCGACGGACCCCGACGATATGGACGACGCGCGTGTTGTCCCCGCGCACGGCGGTGACGGCCCGGCAGTGCATCGCCGACGCGAGTGCGGCGACGAGGCCCACCTGGTCGGGCTGATAGCTGCCCGAGACCACGTGGTCGAGCACGGTCACCTCCGCCGCGGTGGTGTCGGGACCCGTGCGCGCCAGCGCCTCGTCGACGCCGTACTTGGCGAGAAGTGCGTAGGCGCGCTCGAGGAGCACGTCCGCCTCCGGCGTGCCGGCCACGCTCTCGGCCTTGGCGAAGAGCTTGCGCACCCGGTCCAGCGCCTTCTCGGGTGGCGGGGCGTCGTCGCGGCCGCGCGGGCCCGCACCATGCGGGTCGCGGTCGTCCGCTCCGCGCCGGTCGCGGTCGCTCCCGTGGCGCTGGTCGTCATGCGAGGAGGTGGCGTGAGAGGCGTTCATGGTCTGCTCCTGGTCGTCTCGGCTGTCAGTCGGGACGGATGCTCGCACACGTGTACGACACCGACGGCGGCCGCGCCTCGGCCGGAGCAACCGTGCCCGACGTCCGGGGCGACCCCCGGAGACGCTCAGCGGTGCAGGAACCAGGTGTGGTCGAGCGGCCCGGATCCGCGGCCCACCTCGAGTGCGAGCCCACCGTGCAGCGCCCCGTCCATCCACGGCCGGACGCGGCGGTAGGCCGCCTCCCAGTCCGGCACGCCGACACGGGCGGTGGCCAGGGCCGAGGACAACGAGCATCCGGTGCCGTGCGTGTGCGGGGTGTCGACCCGCACGAACGGCAGGCGGAGCGTGGTCCGCCTGCCGCCCTCGGTCTCGACGAGGACGTCCTCGGCGCTGCCGTCCTCGAGGTCGCCGGTGGTGGCGAGCACCGCGCAGCCGGTCTGCTCGTGAACGAGTTCGGCCTGACCGACGATGGTCTCGATGTCCGTGGCGCTCGTCTCGCCGCACAGGACGGCGAGCTCGGGGACGTTCGGCGTGACAAGGTCCGCGAGGGGTACCAGGTCACGGAGCCTGTGCGCGGCGTCGTCACTGGCCAGCTGGCCACCGGTGGTGGCGACCATGACCGGGTCGAGGACGACGTGCGGAGGACGACGACGACGAAGCCAGTCCCCGACCGCCTCGACGAGGCCCGCCTCACCGAGCATGCCGATCTTGACGGCGTCGATCACCACGTCCTCGGCCACGGCGTCGAGCTGGGCGATGACAGTCTCGGGCGGCACGGCGTGCACCCCGGTGACGCCGACGGTGTTCTGGACGGTGACCGCGGTGACGGCGCCCATCCCGTACCCGCCCATCGCGGCGACCGCCTTGACGTCCGCGAGCAGACCCGCGCCGCCGGACGGGTCGGTGCCCGCGATGCACAGCACCCTCGGTGCCCGGACCCTGTCAGCCACGCAGAACCGCCCCCACGGCCTTCTCCGCGGCCTCGACGGCCGCGCTGCGCCAGGTGCTCGCCTCGTCCTCGGTGAGCGTGCGGTCGGCGGCGCGGAACGTCAGCGCATACGCCAGGGACTTGCGGCCCTCGCCGAGCTGGGCGCCGGTGTAGACGTCGAACAGGCGCACGCTCTCGAGCAGCTCCCCGCCCCCCGAGCGCAGCGCGGACTCGACGTCCGCGGCTGGCACCGAGGCGTCCACCACGAGAGCGACGTCCTGGTTCACCGCCGGGTACGCCGAGATCGTCGGGGCCGGCAGGACCTCACGGACACCGATCGCGGTGAGGTCGAGTTCCACGGCGCAGGTCCGGGCCGGCACTCCGAGTCGCTCGCACGCCGCCGGGTGCAGTTCGCCGGCGTGCCCGACGACGACCGAGTCGACGAGCACCTCCACACAGCGGCCCGGGTGCCAGGGCGCGCACTCCGCCGCCCGGACACGCACCTCGGCACCGAGCGTACGACCGACGATCCTCGCCGCCTCCACCGCGTCGAGGGCGTCGGCCTCCCGGCCCGGGCCGAAGTGCCCGGCCGGCTCGCGCTTGCCGGTGTACAACGCAGCGACGTGCAGCGGCTGCTCGGGCAGCGAGGCGCTCAGCCGCTCGCGCTCCTCCGGGGTGGGCTCGCGGTCGACCGGCAGCATCTCCACCGGCGCGGTTGTGGGCGTACGGAACGACACCTGCGCGACCGAGAACAGCGCGAGGTCGCGAGTCCCCCGGGTGATGTTGCGGCGGGCGATCTCGACCAATGAGGGCAGCAGCGTGGTCGCGAGGTGCGACTTGTCGCTCTCGAGGGGGTTGACCACGGACATCGTGTTGCGGCGCTCGTCGTCGTCACCCAGTCCCATGTCGTCGAACACCGACGGATCACAGAACGGGGACGTCAGCACCTCCACGTGCCCGGCCGCGGCGAGGGCGTGACCGACGGCGCGTCGCCCACGCTGCTCGGCGGTCAGGCCCCGGCCCGCCGGGGCGGTGGGCAGCACCGACGGGATGTTCTCCAGCCCCTCCAGGCGCAGCACCTCCTCCACGAGGTCGGCCGGCAGCGCGAGGTCGGGACGCCAGGTCGGCGGCGTGACCTCCAGCAGCACTGCGTCGTCACCGGCGACGGCGCAGCCGATCTGCTCCAGGCGCCTCCGGGCGGTCCCGGCCGGGTACCCGACGCCGGCCACGCGCGAGGGGCGGTCCGGGTCGAACGCGATCGTCGGCATGACCGGGGCGGACCCCACGTCCGTGAGCGAGTCCTCGACCGTGCCGCCGGTGATCTCGGCGAGCAGGGTGGCCGCGCGGTCCAGGGCGGCGATCGAGGCCGCCGCGTCGACCCCGCGCTCGTAGCGCTTGCCGGCCTCACTCGGCAGCTTGTGACGGCGGATCGTCCGGAACACCGCGAGCGTGTCCCACACCGCGGCCTCCAACAGGACGTCGGTCGTCGTGTCCGAGACCTCGGTGGAGGCACCGCCCATGACGCCGGCCATCGAGATGGGGCCGGTCTCGTCGCAGATGACGACGTCCTCGGGGTCGAGGGTGCGCGTGACGTCGTCGAGCGTCACCAGGGTCTCCCCCGCCCGCGCACGACGCACAACGAGACCGCCCTGCACGCGGGCGGCGTCGAACGCGTGCATCGGGTGACCGAGTTCGAGCATGACGTAGTTGGTGACGTCTACGGCCGGGGAGATCGGACGCACGCCCGAGAGCAACAGGCGGCGGGCCATCCACCACGGGGTGCGCGCGGCCGGGTCCACGCCCGTCACGCGACGCAGGGCGAACCGCCGGGCACCGGACTCGGCGGTCACCTCGAGCGGCCAGGCCTCCTTCTCCGACGGCAGCCCGAGCTCGACCGCCGGGTCGGCGAAATCCAGGTCGAACCCGCACGCCAGCTCGCGGGCCAGGCCGCGGGCAGACAGGCAGTAGCCCCGATCCGGCGTCACGTTGAGTTCGATCACGGTGTCCCGCTCGCCGGCGCCCGCGGCCAACACCGGGCCGGCGGGGTCCCCGGGCTCGGCGGTGCCCTCGGCGAGGACGATGATCCCGCTGTGGTCGGAGCCGATCCCCAGCTCGGAGGCCGAACAGATCATGCCCTCACTCGGCTTGCCGTAGGTCTTGCGCTTGCCGATCTCGAACCCGCCCGGCAGGACGGTGCCCGGTAGGGCGACGACGACCAGGTCGCCTTCCGCGAAGTTGCGGGCGCCGCACACGATCTGCTGCGGCTCGTCACCGCCCACGTCGACCAGACAGAAGCGGATGGGCTTCTTGAAGCCCTCGAGCTCCTCGATACTCGCGACCCGGCCGATCGTGAGCGGGCCGGTGATCTCGGGGAGCTGCTCCGGCTCGCCCTCCACCTCGAGGCCGACGCGAACGAACCCGGCGTCGAGCTCGGCGGGCGTCACGGACCAGCCGTCGTTGGCCCGCTGCAGGATCTCGGTCAACCAGGACTGCGCAATTCGCACTGTGGGGTCCTTCGTCTCAGTGTGGTGGGAGGGGTGCGGCGCGTCAGGCGCGGATGCCGAAGGGCAGGGAGAAGCGGACGTCGCCCTCGACCATGTCGCGCATGTCCGACAGGCCGTTCCGGAACTGCAGGGTGCGCTCCAGGCCCGTACCGAACGCGAAGCCCGAGTACTCCTCGGGGTCGATCCCGCAGGCCGTGAGGACGTTCGGGTGGACCATGCCGCAGCCGCCCCACTCGACCCACCCGGCGCCGCCCTTCTTGCGGGGGAACCACACGTCCACCTCGGCGGAGGGTTCGGTGAACGGGAAGTAGTTGGGCCGCATGCGCGTCCGGGTCCCCGGACCGAACAGGGCGCGCGCGAACGCGTCGAGCGCGCCACGCAGGTGGGCCATCGTCAGCCCCTTGTCTATCGCCAGACCCTCCACCTGGTGGAAGACCGGGGTGTGGGTGGCGTCGAGCTCGTCGGTACGGAAGGTCCGGCCCGGGCATGCCACGTAGATCGGCGGCTCGCGGTCGAGCATCGTGCGGATCTGCACCGGGGAGGTGTGCGTGCGCAGCACCTGGCGGCTGCCCTCGGGCGCGACGTGGAAGGTGTCCTGCAGCGTGCGCGCCGGATGATCGGGCAAGAAGTTCAGCGCGTCGAAGTTGTAGTGCTCCGCCTCGACCTCGGGCCCCTCGGTGATCTCCCAGCCCATCGCCACGAACACGTCCGTGACCTCCTCGGTGATGATCGTGATGGGATGCTGGGCTCCCACCGGGGCGCGTCCGGACGGGACCGTCAGGTCGAGCGTCTCGGCCACGAGGACGGCGGCGTCGCGCTCGGCCTGCAGTTCGGCCAGGCGCCTGTCATATGCCTGCTGCACGCGCCCGCGGGCCACGTTGACCGCCTTGCCGGCCGACGCCTTCTGCTCCTTGCGCAGCGCGCCCAGGCCCCGCCGCGCCAGGGCGACCGGACTGCGGTCGCCCAGATGCGCCGTCTTGGCGGCGGCCAACGCGTCGAGGTCGGAGGCTCCCGCGAACGCGGCCTCGGCGTCGGCGGCGTAGCCGGTCAGTGACTCCTCGTCGATCCGGACCTCGCCCGCGCCTGTGTCTTCGCTCACCAGTGCCCTCGTCCTCCCCGTCACGTCGGCCTCTCGCAACCGACACACCACGGGTTCCGAGGGTAGTCGATCCCCGTAGCGCCCCCGGGTCCGCCCGGGCCGGCTCGTCCGAGGGCTCAGCCCCGGCGCCGGGTCACCGCGCTCCTCGTCGTCGTCATCTCCTCGCCGGATCCCACACCGCGGCGGCGACAATCCTGACGGCTTGCGCTCCGAGCTGATCCCGCCGGCAGGCTGCGTCACCTGGCCTCCCGGACGGCCCCCGACTCCACCACGAACTCGCGGGTCGCGCGGAAGGTGTCCCGCATGCGCCGGTCGTGGGTCACCAGCAGGACCGTCCCGTCGAAGGCGTCCACGGCCTGCTCGAGCTGCTCGATCGCGGGAAGGTCGAGGTGGTTGGTGGGTTCGTCCAGGACGAGCAGGTTCACCCCGCGCTGCTGGAGCAGCGCCAGCGCCGCGCGGGTGCGCTCGCCCGGTGACAGCGTGGCGCAGGCCCGCGCGACGTGCTCGCCGCCGAGCCCGAACTTGGCCAGGAGTGTTCGCGCCTCGGTGGGGTCGAGCCCGGCCGGGTCGGCGGCCACACAGAACGTGTCGAGCAGCGTGTCGCCGCCGCTGAACTCCGAGCGCGCCTGGTCGACCCGGCCGGGCACCACGCCGGACCCGATCGTCGCGCGCCCCGCATCGGGCGACGACGCTCCGGTGAGCACCGCCAGCAGGGTGGATTTCCCGGCACCGTTGGCCCCGCTGACGAGGACCCGGTCGCCGGCACCCAGCTGCACGGTGACGGGCCCCAGCGCGAAGTCCCCGCGCCGGACCACCGCGTCGGTCAGCACCGCCACCACCGCGCCGGAGCGGGGTGCGGCGGCGATCTCCATGCGCAGCTCCCACTCCTTGCGCGGCTCCTCGACCACCTCGAGCCGCTCCATCGCCCGCTCGGACTGGGCGATCTTGGCAGCCTGCTTCTCCGACCGCTGTCCGGCCCGGTTGCGGATGTGCTTGTCCCGTTCGACGTCCTTGGCGCCGGTCTTGCGCATGGTGTTGCGCACGCCTTTGTCGAGCCAGGTCTTCTGCGTCTGCACGCGCTCTTTGAGCTGGTCGACCCGGCCCGCGTACTCCTCATAGGCGTCGCGGGCCCGCTGCCGCGCCAGCGCGCGCTCGGTCAGGTAGGACTCGTAGCCCCCGTCGAACACGGTGATCTGCCGCTGGGCGGAGTCGAGTTCGACGATGCCGGTCACGCATCGGGACAGGAACTCGCGATCGTGGCTGACCACCACCATGGGGCGGCGTTCGGACCGCATGAACTCCTCGAGGACGGCCAGTCCCGCGAGGTCGAGGTCGTTGGTCGGCTCGTCGAGGAGCAGGATGTCGTACTGGCTGAGCAGGACGGCGCAGAGGTTGACGCGCGCGGCCTGCCCTCCCGACAGCGCGGTCATCGGCAGCTCCGTCACGGCGGCGTCGAGCCCGAGCCGCGCGGCGGTGGCGGGGATCCGGTCGTCGAGGTCGCCGCCGCCGAGCGCGAGCCAGCGTTCGAGGGCGTCCCCGTAGGCCTCGGCGGCGGCGGTGGAGTCGGCCATCCGCTCCGCGAGCGCGTCCATCCGCGCCTGCGCGTCCGCGACGCCGGTGACGCGGTGCAGGAAGTCGCGCACCACCTCGTCGTCGTCCCGCTCCACCTCCTGGCGGAGGAGGCCGACCGTGGCGTCCGGCGGGCTGACGGTGACCTGTCCGGTCATCTCCGCGAGAGGGTCGCCGGCCAGCGCGTGGAGCAGGGTGGACTTACCGGCGCCGTTGGGCCCGGCCAGGCCCCAGACGTCACCGGGGGCGACGACGAGGTCGAGCCCATCGAACAGCGTGCGCGCTCCCCGGGTGGCGCCGACTCCGCGGACGGTGAGCGTGGCGCTCACGCTCCCGCCTGCAGCCGGGAGCTGGTGTGCAGGCAGATGGACGCCGCAGTGACGATGTTCAGGCTCTCGGCGCGACCGCGGATGGGGATGCGAACCCGCAGGTCGGCGGCGACGGCGAGGTCAGTCGGCACGCCGTGGGCCTCGTTGCCGAAGATCCACGCGGTGGGAGCGGCGAGCACATCGTCGGCGCGTTCGATGTCGACCTCTCCGCCGGCGTCCGCGACGGCGACTTGCAGACCCGCCCGGTGGGCGCGACCGACGAGGTCGTCCTCGGCGATGCCGCGTACCACGGGGAGGTGGAAGACACTCCCGGCCGAGGAACGGACGGCCTTGGGGTTCTCCGGGTCGACCGCTCCCTCGGTGAGCCACACGGCGTCGGCGCCGAGCGCGTCCGCGACACGGATGAGGGTACCGACGTTGCCCGGCTCGGCCAGTCCCTGACCGACCGCGACGAGGCGCGGCGAGGCGACCATGTCCGGCCCGTCGTTCGTCACCGCGGCGCGCGTGGTGGCGTCGGCGGCGGTTCGCGTGACGGAGCGGCAGACAGCGACGATCCCGGTCGGCGTGACGGTATCGGACAGCCCGCGGATGGCGCGGTCGGTCACCACGGACACCGGGACGCCGGCGGAGCGACCGGCGTCGATCAGGCCGCCGAACCGGTCGAGCGCCGCCTCGGTACAGAAGAGTTCGACGGCGGAGCCGGTGGCGAGCGCGGCCTCGACCGAGTTGGCGCCCTCGGCGAGGAAGCGGCCGGCCTTGCGCCGGGCAGCCGAGCGGTGGAGCTTGGATGCGGAAACGACCCGCGGGGTCCGTTCGGTGAACGGATCCGCGGGTCGCCCCGTGCCCTGGTCGGGCGGAGTGTTCGTCAAGTCGCGAGTGTCAGGCAGCCGGTGCGTTGACGTCGGCCGGCAGAGCCTTGCGTGCGACCTCGACCAGCGCCGTGAAGGCGGCCGGGTCGGTGACGGCGAGGTCGGCGAGCACCTTACGGTCCACCTCAACGCCGGCGAGCTTGAGGCCCTGGACGAAGCGGTTGTAGGTCATGTCGTTGGCGCGGGCCGCGGCGTTGATCCGCGAGATCCACAGCTTCCGGAAGTCGCCCTTGCGCGCGCGACGATCGCGGTAGCTGTAGGTCATCGAGTGGAGCATCTGCTCCTTGGCCTTGCGGTACAGCCGTGAACGCTGCCCACGGTAGCCCTTGGTGGACTCGAGTACGGTCCGACGCTTCTTCTGGGCGTTGACTGCCCTCTTCACGCGTGCCACTGGTCAATCCTCACTGGTCTGGGTCGGTCGCCTACGGGGCGACCGTGAATTACTGAAGGTAGGAGGGGCTCAGAGCCCGAGGAGCCGCTTGATGCGGGGCACGTCGGCCGGGGCGACGTCCGTGCGGCCGTCGAGGCGACGGGTGCGCTTGGTGGGCTTCTTCTCCATGATGTGGCGGCGGTTGGCCTGCTGGCGGACCAGCTTGCCGGTTCCGGTCTTCCGGAAGCGCTTGGCAGTGCCCTTGTGGGTCTTCATCTTCGGCATGATCGGTCTTCCTCACATGGTTCGGCCCGGAATGCCCGGTGGGGCCTCGGGTGTGCGGACGGCGTGCGTCCGTGGTCTTGTCGGCGCGGAGGGCCTACTCGGACGCGGGGTCGGTGACCTTCGAGTCCTGCGCCTTGGCGCGGGTCTTGGCGCCGCGGTGGGGGGCCACGACCATGGTCATGTTGCGGCCGTCCTGCTTGGCGCTGGTCTCCACGTATCCGTACTCGGTGATGTCGTCGGCCAGGCGCTGCAGCAGCCGGAACCCGAGCTCGGGCCGGGACTGCTCACGGCCACGGAACATGATGGTGACCTTGACCTTCGAGCCCTTCTCGAGGAAACGGACGACGTTCCCCTTCTTGGTCTCGTAGTCATGTGTGTCGATCTTCGGCCGGAGCTTCTGCTCCTTGACGACGGTCTGCTGCTGGTTCTTCCGCGACTCGCGCTCTTTCTGCGCCGCCTCGTACTTGAACTTGCCGTAGTCCATGATCTTGCACACCGGCGGGCGTGCGTTGGGCGCGACCTCAACGAGGTCCAGATCGGCCTCCAGGGCCAGACGAAGTGCATCCTCGACGCGAACGATCCCCACCTGCTCGCCCCCGGGGCCGACGAGTCGGACTTCGGGGACACGGATTCGTTCGTTGATACGTGCTTCGGCGCTGATGGGCCCTCCTCGGTAGTTACGGTGCTGGCGTCCGCGACCACTCACGTGGCCGCACAACCGCCCTCGAGGGGCCCCACGCTCGCCGGCCGTGGCCGGCGAAGCCGAGAAGGCCCCACGGCATGTCTACCGGGGGCCTCTCACTCCTCACCCGTCGACGAGAACACGTCCGCGATCACTCGCGGTACCCCTCGCCGGGGTGGTGACCATCAAACTGCCTCGCGGCGTCGGATGGTGGGAGATCGGGCTCCTCTTGGACGACGGAACCCGCGTCGTAGCGGGCTCCCACAGTCGGTGATGAACTCTACCAGTTCCGGCCGTTGCCCCCAAACCGGTGTCGGTACACACGGCTCCGGGCGGTCCGTGGGACAGTAAACGGCATGAGCACCGACCATCCTTCATCCGCCGACCAGGCCACCGAGAACCTGCTCGGGGATCACCTCGACGCTCGCGAGGTCGAGATCGTCGATCTGGCGGACGTCTCCGCGCAGGAGATCATCTTCCGTTCCATCGTCGTCCTCATGAGTGCCGCGGCCGAGAAGCTGGGGCTGTCCGACGATGACCCGGCCTCGAGCCCGCGCCTCGACCTCGACGAGTCCCGCAAGCTCATCACCGCTCTCGCGGGCCTGGTGACCGGCTCGGCCGAGCATCTCGGGCCCCAGGCACGCGTCGTGCGTGACGGGCTGCAGGGCCTGCAGCGGGCGTTCCGCGAGGCCAGCGCGTACCCCGACGAGCCCGGCGAGGGCCCCGGCGAGAAGTTCACCGGCCCGGTCTACTGACCTCTCCCCCACCGCGGTCGGCGCCCGCACGGCGCCGACCGCTCGCATCGGGCACGCACCACGCGCCCGGAGGCGGGTGATCAGCGCAGCGCGCGCGCCCTGCGAGCCGCCTTGGCGGCGGTCTTCTTGGCCGCGGTCGGGGCGGGCTTCTTCGTACCCGAACTCTTCTCTCCGGTCTGTGTCGAACCGGCCTTCGCCACACCGGCCTTGCGCGCCCCGTTCGTCGCGGTCGAGGCGGAGGGCTTCTCTCCCGCGCTCGTTCCGTCGGTCCCCTGCCCCGTCGAGGTATCCGCTGCGGGCAGGACCTCCGCGAGGAACCGTCCCGTGTGGCTCTCCGGGACGGTGGCGACCTGCTCGGGGGTCCCCTCGGCGACCACGGTCCCGCCGCCGGCACCGCCCTCCGGTCCCATGTCGATGACCCAGTCGGCGCTCTTGATGACGTCGAGATTGTGCTCGATGACGATGACGGTGTTGCCCTTGTCCACCAGACCCTGGATCACCAGCAGGAGCTTGGTGATGTCCTCGAAGTGCAGACCGGTGGTGGGCTCGTCGAGGATGTACACCGTCCGTCCGCTGGAACGCTTCTGCAGCTCCGCTGCGAGCTTCACGCGTTGGGCCTCGCCGCCCGAGAGGGTGGGCGCGGGCTGGCCGAGTCGGACGTAGCCGAGCCCGACCTCGGTGAGCGTCTTGAGGTAGCGGTGGATCGAGGTGATGGGCTCGAAGAACTCGCAGGCCTCCTCGATGGGCATGTCGAGCACCTCGGCAATGGTCTTGCCCTTGTAGTGCACCTCGAGCGTCTCGCGGTTGTACCGCGCGCCGTGGCACACCTCGCACGGCACGTAGACGTCCGGCAGGAAGTTCATCTCGATCTTGAGCGTGCCGTCGCCCTGACAGGCCTCGCAGCGCCCGCCCTTGACGTTGAACGAGAACCGGCCCTGCTTGTAGCCACGCACCTTGGCCTCGGTGGTCGCCGCGAACAGGGTGCGGATCTTGTCGAAGACGCCGGTGTAGGTGGCCGGGTTGGAGCGCGGGGTCCGGCCGATCGGCGACTGGTCCACCTGGACGAGCTTGTCGAAGTCCTCGACCCCGTCGATCCGGGAGTGCCGGCCGGGGACCTGCCGCGCGCGGTTGAGCTGGTTGGCGAGCGTCGTCGCCAGGATGTCGTTGACAAGGGTGGACTTACCGGACCCCGACACCCCGGTGACAGCGCACAGCACGCCGGCGGGGAACACGACGTCGACGTTCTTGAGATTGTTCTCCCGGGCGCCCCGGACGTGGAGCCGCCTGTCGGGGCTCGGCTCGCGTCGCTTGGCGGGCACTGCGATCTTCCGTCGGCCGGCCAGGTAGTCGCCGGTGAGCGACTCCGTGTTGGCCAGCAACCCCTTGTAGTCGCCCGAGTGGACGACCCGCCCGCCGTGCTCACCGGCCAGCGGGCCGATGTCGACGATCCAGTCCGCGGACCGGATGGTGTCCTCGTCGTGCTCGACCACGAGCAGGGTGTTGCCCAGGTCGCGGAGGCGGACGAGGGTGTCGATGAGGCGGCGGTTGTCGCGCTGGTGAAGGCCGATCGACGGTTCGTCGAGCACGTAGAGCACTCCCGCCAGGCCCGACCCGATCTGGGTGGCCAGGCGGATGCGCTGGGCCTCACCACCGGACAGACTGCCGGCGACGCGGTCCAGGGAGAGGTAGTCCAGGCCCACGTCGAGGAGGAACCCCATCCGGGCCTGGATCTCCTTGAGGACGCGGCCGGCGATCATCGCCTGCCGCGAGTCCAGTTCCAGCCCGTCGAGGAAGGCCGCGCAGTCCTCGACCGACATACGGCTGATGTCCGCGATCGAGCGCTCCTGGCCGCCGGGGCCCGCGAGGGTGACGGCGAGGATCTCCGGCTTGAGGCGGGTCCCGTCGCAGCCCGGGCAGGGCACCTCGCGCATGTAACCCTGGTAGCGCTCCTTCTGCGATTCGGACTCGGTCTGTTCGAGGCGTCGCTTGAGGAACGACATGACGCCCTCGAACTTGGCGTCATAGGTGCGGGTCCGTCCGAACCTGTTGCGGTACTGGACCCGGACCTTGGTCGGGGCTCCTCCCAGCACGGCCTTGCGCACCTTCGCGGGCAGGTCCTGCCACGGCGTCCGCAGATCGAAGCCCATGTCGCTGGCCAGGCCGGTGAGGAGCTGCTGGAAGTAGTCCGCGCTCTGACCACCCGACCAGGGCGCGATCGCACCGTCGGCCAGGGACCGCTCGGGATCGGGGACCACGAGGTCGGGGTCCACCTCGAGGTGCGCTCCTAGGCCGTCACACACCGGGCAGGCGCCGTACGGGTTGTTGAACGAGAACGCGCGCGGCTCCATGTCGTCCAACGCGATGGGGTGGCCGTTGGGGCACGCCATGTGCTCCGAGAACCGCCGGTGGCGGGCGGGATCCGACTCGTCGCGGTCCACGTACTCGATCACGATCACGCCGTCGGCCAGGCCGAGGGCGGTCTCGACCGAGTCGGTCAGCCGCTGGCGCGAGGACGGCTTGGTCGCCAACCGGTCGACCACCACCTCGATGTCGTGCTTCTCCTGCTTCTTCAGCGTCGGGGGCTCGGACAGCGAGTGCAGGACACCGTCCACTCGCACACGGCTGTAGCCGTCGGCGGCGAGCTGCGCGAAGAGGTCGACGAACTCCCCCTTTCGCGTCCGCACGACGGGCGCGAGCACCTGGAACCGCGCCCCTTCCTCACCCTCGAGGATCTGGTCGACGATCTGCTGCGGGGTCTGCCGCGAGATCACCTCGCCACACGTCGGACAGTGTGGTACCCCGGCGCGCGCGTAGAGCAGACGGAGGTAGTCGTGGACCTCGGTGATGGTTCCGACGGTCGACCGGGGGTTGCGGTTGGTCGACTTCTGGTCGATCGACACCGCCGGCGAGAGACCCTCGATGAAGTCGACGTCCGGCTTGTCCATCTGACCGAGGAACATCCGGGCGTAGGAGGACAGCGACTCGACGTACCGACGCTGACCCTCCGCGAAGATCGTGTCGAACGCCAGCGACGACTTGCCGGAGCCGGACAGCCCCGTGAAGACGATCAGCGAGTCGCGGGGCACGTCGATGTCCACGCCCTTGAGGTTGTGCTCCCGTGCGCCGCGGACGACCAGACGGTCCACCATGGGTTCTCCTTCCGACTGGGGAGCGCCGCCACCGATCCGTGACGGAAGCCGTACGCCGGGCATGGCCACCGTTCCCGCAGACGAAGGTACCAACGTGGTACGACACGCTTACGGCCACCGGCCGCGTCCGACGCCGGTAGCCTGCAGTTATGTCGAATCCCACCGAGTCCCTACCCGACCGCATCACCCTCACCGAGGGTTACTCCGGCCGCCTCTCCGGGCGCCTGACCGGCGAGCGCTGGACCGTGGGTCCCGCGCGACTGAGCAAGATCTCCGTCGGCGAGATGGACAACAACGTCTACGTCATCGAATCGACCGACACGGGCGCGGTTCTGCTCGTCGACGCCGCCAACGACGCGGCGCAACTCGTCGAGCACCTGCGCGACCGCGCCCCCGGCGTCAAGGACGTGTTGACCACCCACCTGCACGCCGACCACTGGATCGGCCTCGCGGAGACGGTCGAGGCGCTCGGCCTGACCACCATCGCCTCCCCCGGTGACGCCGCGGGCATCGACGTCCCCACGGATCGACACGTCTCCCACGGGGACGAACTCGAGGTGGGCGACCTCCGGCTGGAGGTGATCGGTCTGCGCGGCCACACGCCCGACGGCATCGCCCTGCTCCTGCGGACCGACGCGGGGACACATCTGTTCTCGGGCGATTCGTTGTTCCCCGGCGGGCCCGGCAAGACCGGGTCCCCCGAGGACTTCACCACCCTGATGGGCGACCTGGAGTCCCGGGTCTTCGACGTCCTCGACGACGACGTGGTGGTCCACCCCGGGCACGGCGACGACACGACGATCGGCGCCGAGCGTCCCCACCTGGCCGAGTGGCGCGACCGTGGCTGGTGACGGTCGGCCGACCCGCCCGTCGAGCGGCGACCCGCGACCGCGACCGGAAGCGCGCGCCGCGAGTTCGCACTAGGTTCGGTGACGCACTCCCACCTATCCAGGAGGAACGATGATTCGACGACTCGCACGACCCATGCTCGCCACGGTGTTCGTCATCGACGGCGTTGAGACGCTTCGCAACCCCCAGGCCCACGTCGCCGATGCCGCGCCGCTCGTCAACAAGGCGGCACCGCTGGTGGAGAAGGGTGAGCAGGCCGTCAACGAGAAGGTGACCACGTCGGTGCCGCCGGTGCCCAAGGACACCGAGACGCTCGTCAAGGCGCTCGCCGGGGTGAAGATCGGCGCGGGCGCGCTGTTCGCGCTGGGCAAGGCCCCCCGCCTGTCGGCGCTGGCGCTCACCGCCGCCCACGCCCCCTCGGCGATCAGCCGGCACGCGTTCTGGATGGAGTCCGACCCGGCCGCGCGCAGCCGCAAGACCACGGGGCTGGCCACGGACGTCGCGCTCCTCGGTGCGCTCCTGCTCGCCTCCGTCGACACCGCCGGTCAGCCCGGCCTCGCGTGGCGCGCCCGCAAGGCCGGTGACACGGTCGCCGCCAAGCTGCCCGGAGCGAAGGCCGAATCCGCTGCGGCCGGCGCGGCGATCGCCGGCGTCGCCCACAGCGTCGCGGACCAGGCGCGGGGCGCCGCCGACACGATCCGGGACAAGGCACCGGAGGTGGCCGAGACGGTGCGCGAGAAGGCCCCCGAGGTCGCCGAGCAGGTCCGTGAGCAGGCGACCGGCGTCGCCGGGGTCGTCCGGGAGAAGGCCCCCGAGGTCGCCGGCCGGCTGCGTGGGCGCGCCGACGCCGCGCG
>NZ_KV823883.1:0-5861 GCF_001815995.1 Dietzia sp. HMSC21D01
GTCCAGCCCCGCGGGTGTCGACGTTCGGTGACGCCCCCGTGCCGGTGGTGGGCTGGACCGAGAACCTCGCCTTTGACGCCGACGGCCGCCTGTGGGTGTCCAAGACGTTCCTGAACCGGGTCGACGCCTACGATCCCGACGGCCGCGTGGTGGCGTCGGTGGCCGTCCGCGCGCCGGGCGGGATCGCGCTCGGCCCCGACGGTCGCATGCACGTCGCCGCCGGCACCGGGTACCTGGCCGACCGGTCCGACGTGGTGACGTTCGACCCGGCCGCTGAGCGCCCCGAGGCGCGGATCGAGGCGCGCCTGGACGCCCGGATGAACGGCCTGGCCGTGGACGCCGCCGGAAACCGGTACCTCACCAGCCTGGATGTGCCGGCGCTGACGCGGGTCACCGCGGCCGGCGAGGTCGACGACGAGTGGTCGCGCCGCGCGGCGCTCGGCGTGTCCAACGGGATCGCGATCGAGGGCGACACAGCGCACGTCACCCAGTCGACCACGCGCACCGTGGTGCTGGAGGTGCCGCTGGACCGACCGGAGGCGACGACGACGAGGGAGCTGACCACCCCGCCCGAGATCGCCCGCGGGCTCGACGATCTGGCCGTGACCCCGCAGGCCCTCTACGTCACGTCGTGGACCACCGGCGAGGTGTTCCGAGTCGACCGCGGCACCGGCGACGCGTGCGTACTGGTCGGCGGCATCCCCCGCGCCACGGCCGTTGTCGTGGCCGATGGATTCGGGGAGTTCGGTCCCGACGACCTGCTGGTCACCTCGCTGCACGGGCCGATCCGCCACGTGCGGCTGGCGGAGGGCTGACGGCGGCTGTCTCGAGTCATTCCCGAGGCCGTCGTCAGGGCGTGTTTAATTTTCTGTGTAAGCCGTGCTGAAAGGACACGCAGCAAGAGATGACGATGACCGATGAAAAGAGCGCTTCATCGACCACGGGTAACGAACTCGTCGCTCAGCTTCAGGCCAGCGGTGCGCTGGACGAGCTGTTCGCCAAGATCGACTCCGGCGAGGTCGAGATCACCGGCTCGGACGGGCTGCTGCCGGCGTTACTCAAGACCACCCTGGAGCGGGGTCTGCAGGCGGAGCTGACCGGCCACCTGGGCTACGAGAAGGGCGAGCCGGCACCGGCCAAGCGCCCGAACGCCCGCAACGGCACCACCTCGAAGACCATCGAGTCCGAGGTCGGCTCGTTCACCATCGACGTCCCCCGCGATCGGGCCGGCACGTTTACCCCACGGTTGATCCGCAAGGGCCAGCGCCGTCTGGACGGGCTCGACGACATGATCATCAGCCTCTACGCCGGCGGCATGACCGTCCGCGAGATCGAACACCACCTGGCCACGACGATCGGCGTGGAGCTGTCGGCGGGCACGATCTCGGCGATCACCGACGCCGTGGCCGACGCCGTCCTCGAGTGGCAGAACCGGCCGCTGGAGGAGTTCTACCCGGTCATCTACCTCGACGCGATCCGCATCAAGGTCCGCCAAGACCACCGCGTGGTGGGCCGCTCGGCCTACATCGCCGTCGGCGTCGACCTCGAGGGCGTCAAGCACGTGCTGGGAATCTGGGTCCAAGACACCGAGGGCGCCTCCTTCTGGGCCCAAGTGTGCGCTGACCTGGCCAACCGCGGCGTCCGGGACGTACTCATCGTGTGCTGCGACGGCCTGCAAGGGTTGCCGGAGGCGATCGAGGCGACCTGGCCCGACTCGATGGTCCAGACCTGCGTGGTGCACCTGATCCGGGCCTCGATGCGGTTCGTGTCCTACTCGGATCGCAAGAAGGTCGCCGCTGAGCTGAAGAAGATCTACACCGCCCCGAACGAGGAGACGGCCCTGGCGGCGCTGGCCGAGTTCGAGTCCTCGGCCTGGGGCGCCAAGTACCCGCAGACCGTGGCGACCTGGACCGCGGCGTGGGAGCGATTCACCCCGTTCCTGCAGTTCCCGCCCATGCTGCGGCGGGTCATCTACACCACGAACTCGATCGAGTCGTTGAACTTCCAGCTGCGCAAGGTCACCAAGAACCGCGGCCACTTCCCGAGCACCGAATCGGCCGTCAAGCTGCTGTGGCTGGCGATCTGCAACATCGAAGACCGCCGAGCCCGCGACCGCGCCGCCGAGAAGGGTAAACCCGCCGGACAACGGAGGGCCTCAGGCCGCCTCGTCGAAGGCCAGGTGACCACCAACTGGAAGCAAGCCCTCGCCCAGCTGGCGGCAGCCTATCCAGACCGCATCAACCCCTACCTCTGACCACCCGCATACACAGAAATCTTGACAGGCTCCCTCGAGGGCCGAGACCACTGCTTCCGGATCGCGGACGTCCGCGTGTACGGCATGGATCCGCCGCCCGAGCGCCTCGACCTCTCGGACGGTGGTCTCGAGATCGTCGGGCGTCGACATGTCGTATTCGACGGTGTCGATCTGCGAGCAGAGGTCGATCGCGATGACGTCAGCGCCCTCTGCGGCGAGCGTGACAGCATGGCTTCGGCCTTGACCGCGCGCGGCTCCGGTGACAAAGACGACGCGCCCATCTAGTGATCCCATTGCTCTCCTTGTATCGATTCCAGCCGCTGCGTACCTGTGCAGTCGGTGCATCGAACGTAGGGCGCACGGAAACAAATGTGATCCGCATCTCCCGCAGAGCGGGACCGGCCGGCGGCATCGGCGATGCTGCCTGGCCTGAGATTCTCCTGAGACATATCGCCGACTCACATTGCCCCGCCAGATGGCGCCTGCGGCTCGGGCCGACCCGGTATCGACGCCGTCGGCCTTCCAGCGGTGGTCGTCCCGGAGCCGCGCTTGTCCACCCATCCCTTCAACGCAAACCGCGGGAGACCCCGAGGTGAGCCGCGATGCCCTCGCGCGTGGCGCCAGGCGGCGATTCGTACAAGTCCACCGCCCGCCGACGAACCTCGTCCGTGTAGTTCTTCCGTGCTATGTCATGGATTCCCGCTTCCCCCAGTACCGTGCTGGAATCAGCATGTCCACGATCCAGGGTCACGGCCCCCTGTCCGCCGACCCGTCAGGGAAGGCAGCCAGGGGGGTTCCCTCGGTCCACCGCGCCGCGCCCCGGTGTAGGGGCCTTCAGTTCGTGGGGACTGTGGGGGCGTCCAGGTAGACAGTGGATCCGGTGGCCCGGAACTGGGCGGACTTCTGCTGCATCCCGGCGATTGCTTCTTGCTCTTCGGCGCCACCGAACTGGTTGCGGATGTCTTGTGAGATGCGCATGGAGCAGAACTTCGGCCCGCACATTGAGCAGAAGTGCGCGGTCTTGGCCGGCTCGGCCGGCAGCGTCTCGTCGTGGAACGCCTCGGCGGTGTCGGGGTCCAAAGACAATGCGAACTGGTCTCGCCACCGGAACTCGAACCGCGCCTTCGACAGCGCATGATCTCGCTCGGCCGCTCCGGGGTGGTTCTTGGCCAGGTCCGCGGCGTGAGCGGCGATCTTGTAGGTGATGACCCCGGTCTTCACGTCCTCTTTGTTCGGCAGCCCGAGATGCTCCTTGGGGGTGACGTAGCACAGCATGGCCGTGCCATAGCGAGCGATCTCCGTGGCCCCGATCGCGGAGGTGATGTGGTCATAGCCCGGCGCGATGTCGGTGACCAGCGGGCCCAGGGTGTAGAACGGGGCTCCGTGGCACAGTTCCTGCTGTCGCTCGACGTTCTCCCGCACCAGATGCAGCGGGATGTGCCCGGGGCCCTCGACCATGACCTGCACGTCGTACTCCCAGGCCCGGGCGGTGAGCTCGGCCAGGGTGTCGAGTTCGGC
This sequence comes from Dietzia sp. HMSC21D01, assembly GCF_001815995.1. Lineage (NCBI taxonomy): Bacteria > Bacillati > Actinomycetota > Actinomycetes > Mycobacteriales > Dietziaceae > Dietzia > Dietzia sp. HMSC21D01. The sequence continues at coordinate 3,773 of NZ_KV823883.1, forward strand.
GAACTGGGCGGCGTCGTTGGCGTCGGCGATCGACCCCGGGCGTAGCCCGTCGCCCAGGGAGAAGGCGACGTCGTAGCGGGCGAAGATCTCGCAGAGTTCGTCGAAGTGGGTGTAGAGGAAGTTCTCCTGGTGGTGGGCTAGACACCAACCGGCCATGATCGACCCGCCCCGGGAGACGATTCCGGTGACCCTATCGGCTGTGAGCGGCACGTAGCGCAGCAATACTCCGGCGTGAATCGTCATGTAGTCCACACCCTGTTCGCACTGCTCGATCACGGTGTCCCGGAAAATCTCCCAGGTCAGTTCGTTGGCCTGCCCGTTGACCTTTTCCAGAGCCTGGTAGATCGGCACGGTGCCGATCGGCACCGGCGAGTTGCGGATGATCCACTCGCGGGTGGTGTGAATGTCATCGCCAGTGGATAGATCCATCACCGTGTCAGCTCCCCACTTGGTGGCCCATTGCATCTTGTCCACCTCCTCGGCGATCGAGCTGGTGACGGCTGAGTTGCCGATGTTGGCGTTGATCTTCACCAGGAAGGCCCTGCCGATGATCATCGGCTCGGCTTCGGGGTGGTTGACGTTGGCCGGGATGATCGCCCGCCCTGCCGCCAGTTCGGACCTCACCAGCTCGACGTCGCAGTTCTCGCGCAAGGCCACGAAGCGCATCTCCTCGGTGATGATCCCCGCGCGGGCGTAGTGCATCTGCGTGACCGTCCGGCCCTCTCTGCCCCGGAGAAGCACCGGAGTCGCGCCTTTCCACTCCTGGGAGGCCTCACCCCGCCGGATCGCCGAGCGGCCGTCGTCGAGCAGATTCCGCTCCCGACCCTCGTACTCCTCCACGTCCTCGCGGCCCCGGATCCACGCGGCCCGCAGCGGCGGGAGCCCGACCACCGGGTCACTGCCCGGGCCGGCTGTGCGGTAGACCCGCACCGGGGCGTTCGGCGCCCCGCCCGGAGAATCCTCCAGGGCGATCTCGGTGACCGGCACTCGGAGATCATGTTCGGTGTCGTGGACATACGTCAGTGCGCGCGATTTCGATGCACTCATGTGAGGTGCTCCTACTTCCTTCGCCGGCATTACCCGGGCAGGTTCGACGGTCGCAGGCTGCTTCAGCCCGATCTCAGCCCCTGCATTAGGGCTCCCGTGTGGACAGACCCGACGTTAACAGCCCACGACAACCGCCACCACCCCGGCCGAGCGGAGAGAAGGCGCTGACCGGGGGCATCTGCACCGCCGGTTCCTGCGGAGTAGAAACGGAACGCATACCAAAGGCCACCGGTGCAAACCGGCCCTTCCGGAATCAGATCAGAGGATCGGGTGAGAGGCCATGCCGAAGCCATCGACCGTCTACGAGTACATCGACGCAGCACCACCGCTCGGCCGTGCCCTTCTCACCGAACTCCGGTCCCTTAGCCGCGAAGCGGTCCCCGATGCAGTCGAGCAGATCAAGTGGGGCCACCCGGCCTACGTCCATCCCGACGGCGTCATCTTGTTCATGTTCAGCGGTCACAAGGCTCACGCCAGCGTCGCCTTCACCCCATCCACCAAAGCTGCTTTCGAAGCCGAGCTCACCCGGTACCGCACTGGCAAAAGCACCGTCGCCCTGCCATACGGCACCCCACCGCCTCGCCCACTCCTCACCAGAATGATCGAGTACCGGGTGCGCGAACACGAACACGACGGCGTCAACTGGATGTGACCGCACGCGGAATCGTCACCGGCCAGACGGGCCGGCTGACGCGGGTCACCGCGACCGGCGAGGTCGAAGACCGATAGTCGCGCCGCGCGCAGGTCGGCGTGTCCAACGGGATCGCGATCGAGGGTGGCTCCGCGTATGTCACCCAGTCGACCACGCGCACCGTGGTGTTGGAGGTGCCGTCGGACCGTCCGAGGGCGACGACGAGGGAGCTCACCACCCACTCGAGATCATGCAGGCAACTGGGCCGCTAGTTGTACAAGATGTACTATTGCTGGCATGGTCACCACGACGCTGAGCTACTTCCGCGCTCATCAGAGCGAGTTACTCGATGCCGCGCAGCGGGCGCCGGTAGAGATCCTCAGCCGGGGCAGCCGTCGTCGCGCCGTTGTC
>NZ_KV823884.1:0-4762 GCF_001815995.1 Dietzia sp. HMSC21D01
CGGGTTCGGGCTCAGCGGCCTCGCGGCCGGGGTGGTCGGCGAGTTCGCCCCCGCGCCGCTGCTCTCGGCCTACCTGCCGCATCTGGTCCTGGGCACGGTCGCGCTGGTCGCGGCCTGGAACGCCGCCGACCCCTACGTGCCGCGCGGCGGGACCGAGTCGACTCCGCTCATCCCCGCCACCGCCGTCTCGCGCCGGTTCCTGCTGGGCGTCGCGCCGTGGGCCCCCCTCGTGTTCGGCTGCGCGAGCATGTCGTTCGCGGTGCTCGCCGACCTCCTCGGCGGCGACGCCGGCGGCCGGCCCACCCTGTACGCGGGCGTCATGGTGGGCGTGACGCTCGGCTCAGGCGTGCTCATCCAGCCGGCCATCCGGCGGCTGGCCGCGAACTCGGTGCCGTCCCGGCCGCCGATCGCGGGTCTCGCGGCGGCGTGCGCGGGCATGGCGGCCGGCGCGATCCTGGTGGCCTCCCCGGACCTGCCCGGCCGGGCGCTGTGGCTCGTGCCAGTCGCGGTCCTGCTGGGCATCGGCTACGGCACGCTGCTCGTGGCGGGCCTGGTCGAGGTGGAGTTCCAGTCGGGTCCCCGCGACCACGCCGGTCTCGTCGCCGTGTTCTACGTTCTGGCGTACCTCGGCATGGGCACGCCGTACTTCCTCGCCGAGCTGTCCCGCTTCGGCGGGCCGGGCCCGTGGATCGCGGGGCTCGCGGTGGTGTGCGCCCTGCTCATCCCGGTCACGGCCCGCCGCCTCCGCTAGCTGCCGGCTCTACTAGTCCGAGTTCCGCTAACCCGAGTTCCGCTAACCCGAGTTGCGCAGGGCCGTCGCCAGGCCGTTCATCGTCAGCTGGATACCGGTGCGCACGGCCGGGTCCTCGTCGCCCGCGCGGTATCGGCGCAGCAGCTCGACCTGCAGCACGTTGAGCGGTTCGAGGTAGGGGAAGCGGTTGCGGACCGAGCGGGCGAGCGCCGGGTTGTCGTCGAGGAGCGTCTCCTGCCCGGTGATCGCCAGCAGCATCTCGCGGGTGAGCTCGAACTCGTCGGCGATCACCCCGTGGATCCGCCGACCCACCTCCGCGTCGGGCACGAGTTCGGCGTAGCGGCCAGCTAGCCCCATGTCCGCCTTGGCCATCACCTGCGCCATATTGGACAGTGTCGTGCGCAGGAACGGCCAGTCGTCGTACAGCCGCCGCAGCGTGGCCAGGCGCTCGTCGGCCGCGTCCTCGCCGCGCTCGTGGATCCACGTCCGCAGCGCGGTGCCCACGCCGAACCAGCCGGGCAGCATGACCCGCGACTGCGACCACGACAGCACCCACGGGATCGCCCGCAGGTCCTCGACCGACGACGTCTGCTTCCGCGAGGACGGCCGCGAGCCGATGTTGAGCTCGCCGATCTCCGCGACCGGCGTGGAGGTGGTGAAGTACTCGATGAACCCCGGGTCGGAGTGCACGAGCGACCCGTACGCCTCCCGGCCGAGCGTGGCGAGCTCGGCCATCACGCCGTAGGCCTCCTCAGCGCGGTCGCCGAGGCCCTCGACGTCGAGCAGGGACGCCTCGAGCGTCGCCGCGACCAGCGCCTCGAGGTTGCGCCGCGCCCGCCGCGGCTCGGAGTACTTGGCGGAGATGACCTCGCCCTGCTCGGTGATCCGCAGCGCGCCCTGCACGGCGCCCGGGGGCTGGGCGAGGATCGCCTCGTAGGAGTTGCCGCCGCCGCGGCCGACCGCGCCGCCGCGACCGTGGAAGTACCGCAGGTGGACGCCGGCGCGGTCCGCGGCCTCCACGAGATCGCGTTCGGCCTGGTAGAGCGCCCAGTTCGCGGCCAGGTACCCGCCGTCCTTGTTGGAGTCCGAGTAGCCGAGCATCACCTCGAGCACGTCCCCCTGCCCGCGGATGAGCGCGCGGAACTGCGGGATCGCCAGGGCCGCGTCGAGGATGCCCGGCCCGGCGGCGAGGTCGTCGATCGTCTCCAGCAGCGGGATGAGCCGCACGCTCGACCGCGGCTCGGCCGGGTCGCCGGAGAACAGTCCCACCTCGCGCAGGAGCACGGCCGGTTCGAGCAGGTCGGACACGGACCCGCACATCGACACGATGTAGTGCGGCACCACGTCCGCGCCCAGCAGGTCCACGGCCGCGGCGGCCGCCCGCAGCACCCCGAGTTCCTTCTCCGCCAGCTCGGAGAGCTCCGCGCGCGGGCCGAGCAGCGGCCGGTCGTGCGAGAGCTCGCGCAGCAGCAGCTCCACGCGCGTGTCCTCGTCGAGCGCCGAGTAGTCCTCGCTCACGCCGGCCTTCGCGAACAGCTCGGTGAGCACCTCCTCGTGCGACTCCGAGTTCTGCCGCATGTCCAGGGCCTGCAGGTGGAACCCGAACGTGCGCACCGCCCACCGCAGGTCCCGCAACCTCGGCGCCCGCAGCATCCCGGCCCCACACTCCCCGAGAGCCGCGTCGATGACCTCCAGATCAGCGAGCATCTGGGCCGGGGAGGTGTAGGCCTCGTCGTCGTCGTGGTCGCGGTGGTCGCCGTGGGCGGCGCCCGGCGCCGATCCGGGTGACGACGACGAGGTGGTCCCCCGCGCGGCGAGGCGGCGCCGGACCACGCTCACGGCGCGGCGGAAGGGCACGTCCTTCCGCGCGGCGGTGAGCTCGCCCTCCTCCTCCCCGAGGGAGTCCGCGAGGTCGCGTAGTGCGGTGGGCACCTCGACGACACGCTGCGACAGGGGCAGCTCCCGCTCGAGCATCCGCAGCTGGTGGGCGTAGTGCTGGTGAAGCAGCGCGGCGGCCTGCTCGGTGGCGAAGCGGACGACGTCTCCGGTGACGTACGGGTTGCCGTCGCGGTCGCCGCCGATCCAGGAGCCGGGGCGGACGACGGGCCGGTCGCCGCAGCCCAGGCGCTCGGCGATCTCCGCGTTGAGCGGCGGGATCACGTCCATGAGCGTGGCGTCGTGGTACTGCAGTCCGCCCAGGATCTCGTCTTCGATGCGGGGGCGCTGGCTACGGATGATCGCGGTCTGCCACAGGGTGAGCACCTGGCGGCGGATGTCGGTCTCGACCTCGGCCAGCTCGTCCTCGGTGACGCGGTCCTGTGGCCCGGTCCGCAGGGCGTCGCGGCGGCGCATGAGGTCGAGGACGCGGCGGGTGATCTCGAAGACCGACCGGCGGCGCGTCTCGGTGGGGTGAGCGGTGAGCACGGGGACCACCCGGGCGGTGGACCGGACCGTCTCGAGCTTGTCGCGGTCGGGCTCGGTCTCGGCCAGGCGTGCCCAGGTGGCCTCGAGGTCCCCGTCGGGCGGCGGCGAGCCGGCGGCCGTGTGGATGCGGCGACGCCGCTCCTGGTGGAGGTCCTCGGCGACGTTGGCCAGCAGGGCGAACAGCGAGAACGCCCGGATGACGGGGATGACCTCGGCGGCGGGCACGTCGGTGAACAGGGCGGCGACCTCGTCGCGGTCGGCCTCCGAGCGGCGGACGGCGAACGCGGTGCGCCGCGCGGTCTCCACGAGGTCGAAGATCCGCTGGCCGGCCTGCTCCCGCACGGTGTCGCCGAGCAGGGCGCCGAGGAACCGGACGTCGTCGCGCAGGGGGCGGACGGCGTCTTCGAGCGGGTCGACGCCGTCGGGTGCCGACTGATCGACGTCGGGCTGGTCGGTGTTCGGCTGGTCGGTCGGGCGCTGGTCGGACTGGGTGGTGTCGGCCATGCCCGCCACAGTAGGCGCGGCATATGACAAGTGCGTGAAACCTGGCTCGTCGCGGGAACCGGGGAGATCCCCGATGCGCGGGCGCCGCTTCACGAGGAGACTGGGGTCATGACCCAGCAGCCCGGTTTCTCCCAGCACGGCGACCCCCGGTACGGCGATCCGCGGTATGGCCAGCCGCCCGTGGCCGCGCCCGACGACCGCACGCCCGCGGCCCTGGCCCACGCGTCGAGCCTCATCGCGATGGCGCTGTCGGCCGGGTGGCTGTCATTCGTCGGTCCGCTCGTGATGTGGCTGATCTACAAGGACCGCAGCCCGTTCGTCCGCCAGGCCGCGGCCGGCTCGTTCAACTTCAACCTCGGCCTGTGGCTCATGAGCATCGTGGGCTGGATCTGCATCATCACGGTGATCGGTATCCCGCTCGGTCTCATCCTCCTGGCGGTGTCGTTCCTCGCGCAGATCATCGGCCACGTCATCGGCACCCTCCGTGCGCTCAAGGGCCGGACGATCAACTACCCGTTCCAGCTCAAGGTGCTGCGCTAGAGCCGCTGGTCTGCTTTCGGCGCCGCATCGACGCTGGCCGGGGCGCTGCCGGAGGATGTCGAGAATGAGTTTGAGTGCTTGGGCGGTGGAGCATTCGCGTGGTTGGACCCTCACTAAGATCGTGAACCAGCGTGGGGATGGGGTCACTTGTAGACGTCACCGCGGTGGCCGATGCGTAGTACGAGTACAACGAGGGCCTCGTCTTCGATGTCATAGATGACGCGATGGCCACCGACGCGGATGCGGAGTTCGCCGTCACCTACGGCGAGTTGGATCGCTCCGGGCGGTCGCGGTGTCCCGGCCAGCGCCTCGATCGCCCGGACGATTCGCTTCTGCTCGGTGGGATGAAGTTTGCGCAGGGCTTTGGCAGCCGAGGGCTTATAGGAGATCGAATAGGGCTTCAGACGAGCGGGGGCGCTGGTCTACAGGCCCAGTTCCGCCATGAGGTCTTCGTGGGAGATGCTGTCGTTCTCGCGGCGAGCGGCAGCCGCGGCTTTCATGTCGACCTGATCTTCCAGGGCCTGTAGGGCGCGGTCGAAGAAC
>NZ_KV823885.1:0-8430 GCF_001815995.1 Dietzia sp. HMSC21D01
GCCGGGTGCTCGCCGGACCGGTCGGCGAGTGCCGCCGCGTGCGCGCCGGCGAGCAGCCGGTCGAGCGCCGGGTAGGCCGCGCGTTCCTCCCGGATCCGGGACAGTCGCAGGGCTCCGGTGACCGAGGCGGGCGCGATGCCCAGCTCCTCCGCGGCGGCGACCTGCGTGGGGGAGCGGTCGACGGCGTCCACGACCCGCCACTGCGCCTCCGTGCGGCCGAGTACGAGCGGCGCGACCAGGGCCCACACCGCTTCGCAGTCGGCTGCCCAGGCCGTCGCCGACGTGCGCTCGTCCTGCGACCCGGGGTCGTCCGCGACCCGTATCGCCACGGAGCCGGGGAGACCCTTGGCGGCGTCGACGGCGGAGCGGGCGGCGATATAGGCGGCCCCGCGACCGGCCCGGGTTCCGGAGGCGACGGACTCGTCGTCGACGTCTCCCACCCCCACGCCGCAGTGCCACTCGCCGTCGCGCAGCGCGACGAGCAGGGCCGCGCGCACGGCGGCGGGGTCGTCGAGCAACCCCTGGACCTCGTCGCCGGCGGTGCGCTCGAAGGCGGCCGCGACCGGCACGCCGCCCAGCGCGTCGAGGAGGGCGGGCACCCGGTCGGCGCTGCTGCGGCTGCGGCGCTGGTCGATGGTCACCACGAACATGAGGTGATCGTGCCACACCCCGCCGACATGAGGTGAAAACACCTAAAACGGTCAAATGAGCCGTTATCGCCTCATTTGGCGAGTTGAGGGGCCCGGGCCTCACGCACCGGGCTCGCCGCTGCCACGGGATGTGAGGGGGTGCGCGCCGCGCGCAGGCCGTTGAGGATCACGAGCACCTCGGCCAGCTCGTGGATGAGCACCACGGCCGCGAGTCCGAGAACGCCGGTGATCGCCAGCGGGACGAGGGCCGCGATGAGGATCAGCGAGAGGGCGATGTTCTGGTTGATGATCCGGCTGCCCCGGCGCGCGTGCGCGAGTGCTCGCGGCAGGAGTCGCAGGTCGGTGCCCGTGAAGGCCACGTCCGCGGACTCGATGGCCGCATCGGAGCCGCTCACGCCCATGGCGATCCCGACGTCGGCCGTGGCGAGCGCCGGGGCGTCGTTGATGCCGTCGCCGATCATCGCCGTGGGGCGCGAGCGGGAGAGCTCGGCGATCGCCTCGGCCTTGCCGCCGGGCGTGAGGTCGGCGCGGATGTCGGAGATGCCGGCCTGCGCGCCGAGTGCCGCCGCGGTGCGGGGGTTGTCGCCGGTCAGCATGCTCACCCCGAGGCGGTGGTCGGCCAGGGTGGCGACGACGACGGGGACCTCCGCCCGCAGCTCGTCACGGATGCCGATGGCGCCGATCAGGCGGCCGTCGCGATGGACCACGACCACCGTCATGCCGTCGCGCTCGAGGTCCGTGATCTGCTCGGTGGGCTCGTCCGGAGCGAGCCGGCGCGGTGATCCCACGGTGATCCGGTGGCCGTCGACGGTCCCGGAGATCCCGTGCCCGGCGGACTCCTCGACGTGCTCGGCCTCCGGCTCCGACCGGCCTGCCGAGCCCTTCGGTGCGGCGGAGGTGATCGCGGTGGCCAGCGGGTGGGTGCTGTGGCGTTCGACGGCCGCGGCCAGGCCCAGTACCTCTGACTCGCCGGCGCCCGGGGCGGTGAGCACGCGCACGACCGAGGGCTCGTTGCGGGTGAGCGTCCCGGTCTTGTCCATCGCGAGGTGGCGGATGGTGCCGAGGCGCTCGAACGCCGCCCCGGAGGTGATGACGACCCCCAGCCGGCTGGCCGCGCCGATGGCGGAGACCACGGTGACCGGCACGGAGATCGCCAGCGCACACGGCGAGGCCGCCACGAGCACGATCAGCGCGCGGGTGATCCACAGCTCCGGGTCGCCGAACAGGGAGCCGAGGGCCGCGACGAGGACGGCGAGCACCAGGACCCCGGGCACGAGGGGTCGGGCGATCCGGTCGGCGAGGCGGGCCCGGTCGCCCTTCTCGGTCTGGGCGCGCTCGACGAGGTCGACGATCGTGGTGAGCGTGTTGTCCGTGCCCGGGGCCGTGGTGGTGAGCTCGAGGAGGCCGGAGGTGTTGATGGAGCCGGCCAGGACCGCGTCGCCGGGCTCGACCTCGACGGGGATCGACTCGCCGGTGACCGCCGAGGTGTCGACGCTGCTGCGGCCGCGGGTGACGATCCCGTCGGTGGCGACCCGCTCACCGGGCGCGACGACGAGCGTCTCTTCGGCGCGGAGTTCGGCCGTCGGGATCTCGGCGGAGTCGGCGCCCCGGCGGACGGTGGCGGTGTCCGGGACCAGGCGGAGGAGCGAGCGCAGGCCGGAGCGGGCGCGGTCCATGGCCCGGTCCTCGAGTGCCTCGGCGATGGAGTAGAGGAACGCCAGCGCCGCGGCCTCCTCGACGTAGCCGAGGATGACGGCGCCGACGGCGCTGATGGTCATGAGCAGGCCGATGCCGAGGCGGCCGTGGGTCACCAGTCCGCGGATCGCGCCCGGGGCGAAGGTCGAGCCGCCGAGGAGGAGGGCGGCCCAGAACAGGAGCTGGCCGACCGCTCCGGCGCCCGCCCACTCCGCCCCGGGCCACGCCGCGCCCGACCACTCCGTGGCCAGGCCCGCGGCCAGCGCGACGCCGGAGGATGCCGGGACGAGAACGGCCGGATCCCGCCACCACGGGCGGGCCTCCTCGTCGTGGCCGCCGGGGTCCGGGGCGTTGCAGCCGCACGCGGAGGTCACGACGGCCTGCAGGTGGGGCAGTCGGAGACCACGCACTCGGCGTCGGTGTCCACGGCGAGCGTCACGTCAAGGAGGTCGCGGAGCGAGGCGGCGAGGTGGGGATCGGAGATCTCGTACCGCATCTGCCGCCCCTCGGGCGCGGCCACGACGATGCCGCAGTCCCGCAGGCAGCCCAGGTGATTGGAGACGTTGGGCCGGGTGAGGTCGAGCTCGCGGGCGAGATCGGCCGGGTAGCGCGGCCCGTCGAGTAGGCACAGCAGGATCCGGGACCTGGTGGGGTCGGCCATCGCCCGGCCCAGCCGGTGCATCACATCGAGCCGGGTCGCACGCGTCAGCATGCGCTGAACTATACAGCCGCTGCTGAACTCTTTCGCCGGGCCCGGGGGTCAGGCGGTGGCGGGGCGGCCGATGTCGGGCCGGGCGTCGCCGAAGGTCTCCTTTCGCTCGCGGTCGCGGACCCGCTCGCCCCACGCGTCGAGCCGGGAGCGGCCGATCGGCGTGCGGTAGCGCAGCGTGTTGAGTGCGACGAGGTAGGCGTGAGCCCACGGCGGGCGGACGGGCAGGCCGAACTCACGCATCGACTCGCGACCGAGGAGCACGGTGAGCATGCTCAGCAGCCGCTCGTGTCCGACGCGGGCGCGCAGGCGGGGGAACGGGCCGCTGCGATGACGCGTGCGCTGCGCCTCGACCAGCGCCTGCGTGAGCTGCGGGCCCGCCTCGGACAGCCCGGCCTGCGCCAGAAGGATGTGGTAGTTGATGCGGTGGCGCTCGCTCTCGCGCTCGACGAGGAAGTCGTCGTCGACCCCGAGCAGCCAGCCGACGTAGCGCCACACGTGCATGACGTCCTGCGAGTCCTGGCGGCTCACCGGCACGCCGAGCGTCCGCACGCCCAGCAGGACGACGGCGTCGAACAGGCCCAGGGTGGCGGCGAGGTCGCTCTGGTTGATCGGCAGGCCCCAGCGGCCCGTGTCCCAGCGTGGCTCCATGGAGTGGTTGACCACCGCGTGCATAGCGCGCACGTGGCCGGTCAGCCGCCACGCCTCGCCGCCCGGGCGCAGCCCGTCGGGGATCGACAGCGACATGGTCCAGTGGCTGGTCTCGGCCAGCCGCCGCAGGGTCGTGTTGCCGGTCAGCCCGCCGGTCGCCACGAGCAGGTCGGTCGGGCCGCCGAAGCGGTAGCCGCCGATGAGCGAGAGCTGCAGCAGGATGTCCGCGGCGTTCTGGCCCAGCCGCAGGTAGACGTTCTGCCCACGCTCGATCTTCTCCCAGTCGACCCAATCCGGGGTGTCCTCGAGCCGGGCGATGTACTCGCGCAGGACGGGCGCGGCGTCCTCGGGCAGGCCGGCCGTGCCGGTGGTCAGGGCCTCGTCGAGCTGGCGGCGGCTCACCGCGCCGGGCTCGCCCGAGCGCAGGCGCATCGCGGCGGCCAGCTTGTTGCCGAGCTCGTCGCGCTCGAGGTACCCACGGCCGAGGCGGTCCATGAGCTGATCGTCGACCTCGTCCACGCGCGCGACGGCCTTGAGCGTGCGGCCGATGCGGCGCGAGCGGTCCTCGGCCTCGCGGAAGCGTGTGGGGTACGGCGAGTGCGCGGTGGTGGGGCGTTCAGGCGCTGCGGTCATGGCACGACTATGACGCGAGTATTTACTCGCATACAATTCGCATTCATGAGAAGGGTGCCCAAGCAGGCGAGATCCCGCGCGATGGTCGAGCGGATCATCGCCGCGGCTCGCGTCGTGCTCGTGCGCGACGGGTACGAGTCCTTCACCACGAACCGCGTCGCCGACGAGGCCGAGGTGAGCCCCGGATCGCTGTACCAGTACTTCCCCGACAAGTCGGCGCTGGTCACGGTGGTGATGGACCGCTGGTCGGCGGAGATCTCCGACCGCGTCGCGGCCTCGCTCGCGGCCTCCGGCCCGGTCGACGTGCAAGACCCGGCGGCGGTCCGGGGGATCGCCGACGCGCTGCTGTCCGCATTGGAAGCAGACGCCGGGCTGCTGCGAATCGTGTGGGAGGAGCTACCCGCGGTGCGCCACCGGGCCGCCCAGCACGCGCTGGAAACGCGCGTCCGCGAGCTGCTGGCCGTGTACCTCTCCGCGGCCGGCCTGCGCTCGGCGGACCCGGCGGCGCGGGCCTGGGTGATCGTCATGGCCGTGGAGAACATCGCCGTCCGCTGGGTGCTGGACCGGCCCGCCATCAGCCGCGACGCCCTGCTCGACGAACTCACCGCGCTCGCCGGTGGGTTCGCGTCGGGGAGCGGAGCCGACGCCCGGTCGCCGGAGTGAGGGCCGGTCGCGGAGGAAGACGCCACGGCTGAGTGAGGGGAGCGTCACGGCCGGCCCGCCGTGAATCGGGGGATACCCCGACGCGCTGCGGAACCGGGCTCCGGCAGGATGGCAGGCGATGCCCACCCTGACCCCCCGCGCCACCGCGAGCCTCGCGGGACTGCTCGCGACCGTCGTCTTGTCGTCGTCGTGCTCCTACGAGGCCACCCGCGAGGCGCCCATCCCCATCCCCCCGGGCATCCCGCCCGCCGCAGGGGCTCCGGTGCCGACCATCGACATCAACGCCCCGGGCCGGACGTCTGACCAGCTGCGCGAGTGGGCGGCCGACCTCAACGAGCCGATGAACATCCCCGTCGCCGCGCTGGCCGCCTACGGCAACGCCGCCGAGACCATGCGCCAGACCCGTCCCGAGTGCAACCTCGCCTGGACCACGCTCGCCGGGATCGGGCACGTGGAGACGCGGCACGGCCGGTACCGCGGGGCGATGTTGAACGACGACGGCTACGCGCTCCCTCCGATCATCGGGATCAAACTCGACGGATCCCCGGGGTTCGCGGACATCCCCGACACCGACGGCGGGCGCTGGGACGGCGACACCGAACACGACCGCGCCGTGGGACCCATGCAGTTCATCCCCGAGTCGTGGAACAAGTACGGCCGCGACGCCAACGGCGACGGGGTGGCCGACCCCAACCAGATCGACGACGCCGCCGTGGCCGCCGCGCGCCTGCTGTGCGAGACCGGGGGAGACCTCTCGGTGGCCGAGAACTGGCAGCGTGCCGTGCTGGCCTACAACGCCTCCCGCGAGTACGTGATGGACGTGCGCGACGCCGCGGCCGCGTACTCGGTGGGGACGACGGCGCCGTAGCGTGCTGCCGGCGTCCGGGTGAGGTGAGCGGATCGCCGCTGCTCATCGGTCGACAGCCGTCCGGTAGGTGGCTGACGCCTCGCGCAGCTCGAGGTGGGTTCCCGTGCGCACGTCGCCGCTGCGGGGCAGGTGGACCACCCGGTCGGCGGTCGCGAGGAAGATGCGTAAGCGTGGCGCCGTCGCGGATCTGGTGCACTTGTCTCTGGACGACTCCGGCCGACGGGCGCAGCTCTACATCGTCGGCGAGCTGTCAAGCCGATCCCTAGCCAGTTCCAGTTCCACAGTCGCCTGGATGCTCGGCCGCTCATCAGCCGGGCTCCGCCGGCGGTTCGCCGACAGGTATGGAGAGACTACGACGAGGACCGTTGCGGAGTTCCGCGCCGGACCCGCCGTCCACATCGACATCATCGATCTGCGGAGCCTGGTGCCCGGGTTGGAGTAGTGCCCACGGCAAGGTCACTCGACTGCAGATTGATCGTAGCTTCCCCTAGTCGAGGGCCTCCGCCAGCCGTGCGGCGGGGATCCAGTCGATACCGAACACCCGGGCCACCTCGGAGAACGTCGACGCGTCCGCGTCCGCGTCGGTGCTGGTCGCGGACGCGATCAAGCGCGACAGCATGACCGTGCCGGCTCGTTCCTCGATCGTCCCCGCCGCCGCCAGGAGTGACCAGGAACAGACCTGGTGGTTCCGGTGCGCGCGGCCCATCGTCTGCTCAGCCAGGAGTCCCGAGTAGCGGGCCTGGTGGAAGAAGCCTCTGCGCGGGGTGTCAGTTGCGAACGACCCGTCGGCGAACTGCTCGCCCGCCTGCAGGTTGATCGCGGTGGGCGTGTTGAACACCACCACCGGCGCCTCGCCCCGCTGGAAGCGCATCCGCTCGGCCTCGGCCTCCGGGTTCGAGCCGTAGATCCGGGCCACGGGGATCCCGTCGGCCTCGAGCTTCTCGGCCACGGGGTGCGCGGCGGTGGACACCATCTCGGTGGCGATGAGCACCTGGAATCCGCGTGCGAGTTCCGCCTTGGCCGCGGCCACCGTGTGCTCGACTCGGATCATGGACGCTTTTTGCCGCAGCCGCACCAGGGCGGCCAGTCCGCGGGCGACGTTGTTGCCGGTCCGGGCCAGCTGCATCTCGCGCTGGAAATCGCCCCACTCCAGCTCGTAGGCCCGCCACTGGTCCGGGGTCAGCTCCACCAGGTCGACGTCGAAGGGCGGCGGCCCCCACACCGCCGACCGGGTGAGCATGAGCGGCGGATCGTGCCGCAGCAGGATGTCGCGAACGTCGCTGATGGCGGCCTGCTGCGTCTGTAGCGACTCCTTGGCCTCCGCGCTCCACGTCCACTTCCCGTAGGAGGGTTCCAGGGGCACGCCCCGGTCGGCCAGCGCTCGACCGAAGTCCGCCCACTGGGCCGGCGGATCTCCGTGTACTTGGGCGTACAGCGACGACATGTAGCCCCATTCGCCCGGGTGATGCCCCGGGGTGGCGGTGATCGTCAGGACGAACGGTGCCGTGTCGTGGGGAGCATCCATGCGGGTCAGTCGCCGCATGTAGCTGGTGCGCTTGCTGTCATGCCGGAACTGGTGGGCCTCGTCGATCACCGCGACATCGACCTTCAGCCGCGGCCGCCCGTTCTGGGCCATGAGCTTTCCCAGGCTGTCGGAGGACATGATGATCCAGCGCAGGTCGTCGTCTCCCAGGGCGGCGATGGTGCGACGCCATGACGGGATGGTGATGCGGGCCGGCCGGTCCACCGTCACCAGGATCGTGCGGGAGCCGCGCTCCCGCGCAATGGCCTTCGCCGCGGCCACCGCCACCAGGGTCTTGCCGGTGCCCACGTCGTTCGCAAGATGAACCTGCCGGAACCCGTGCTCGGCGGCAGTGGCGATCGCGTCCACGTCGGCGCGTTGCTCCGGGCGCAGCGTCATCGGCGCGGCGGTCGCACCCGGACCAGTGCTGCCGTTGAGTTCGTCCTCCCGCCACCGCAGGTAGGAGTACGGCTTGCTGGCGTAGGGCTCGAGGGCGCTCGGCAGGGCGGTGCCGACGTACGCGTGCGCGGTGAGCGACTTGTAGTAGGTGACCCCGGCCGGCATCCCGCCGCCCAGTCCTCCCCACGGGAGTTCCAACAGCCATACCCGCTGCCCGGGCGGGATCGTCGGAACCGCTGTCGCTGCGCTGGACTTCCTGGCCGTCTTGGTTGTCTTCGTCGACTTCGCTCGCGTGGACGTCGGCTTTCGCTTCCTGGTTGACGAGCGCGAAGACCGGGTCGCCATCAGATCTCTGCCCTGGTACGGGCGGGGACGGCGACGGGTGAATCCACGGTGATCTCCTGGGTAATCCTGGCGGGGTCTGGCTCACTCTAAGGGTCGACTACGACGCCGTCGGTGCCCGAGTCTCTGACCGCACGGCGCGCACCGCGGCCCCCGGGTCATCGACCTGCAACCGCACCACGGACACCTGCCGCAACGTAGGCGCACGCCACCCGAAGTCCGGAACCGACGCTGCGACGGGCTGCGCGAGAGTGAGGCTGAGGTTAGTCGGCCCTTCCGGAATCAGAGTGCATTGATC
>NZ_KV823886.1:0-24177 GCF_001815995.1 Dietzia sp. HMSC21D01
GACTCACAACCAGCCTGAGCCACAGGGCGCCAGCCCAATTCTGGTAGCAGATCCGGAATCGGGATAGCGGATTCTCGGCCGTCAGGTCGTCAGCAGGTCGTCAGCTGGTCAGGACGAACAGCAGCATCGCGGCCCAGTGGCAGGCGAACGCGATCACGGTGCACGTGTGGAACACCTCGTGGAAGCCGAAGACGCCGGGGGCCGGGTCCGGTCGTTTGAGGCCGTAGACCACCGCGCCGCCGGTGTAGGCGACGCCACCGACCATCACCAGGATGACGGCGGCGAGGTTGGCGGTGATGAGGTCGCCGGCGAACCACACCGCGGTCCAGCCCAGGCCGATGTAGAGGATGACGTACAGCCAACGCGGCGCGGACAGCCAGAACAAGCGGAACAGGATCCCCAGCAGAGCCCCGGACCACACTAGCGTCAACAGGATCTGTGTGGTCGGGGGCTCCAGTGCCGCCACCGTCATGGGGGTGTACGTCCCGGCGATGAGCAGGAAGATGTTGGAGTGGTCGAGCCGGCGCATCAGGGCTGCGGCGCGTGGCCCCCAGTTCACCCGGTGATACAGGGCCGAGATCCCGAACAGCAGGGTCGAGGTCGCCAGGAACACGGCGCAGGACCAGGTCAGCGCGGTCCCCTCGGCGAGCACGGTGAGCACGACGCCCAGCGCGATCGCCACGGGCAGGGTGCCGGCGTGGATCCACCCCCGCAGCAGCGGTTTGGGCGGGACGGGCGCGGAGATGCCGAAGTCGTCGTCGGCGGCGACGGCATCGTCATTGATGCCGTCGCCGGCGGGATGTTGCAGGTCGGGGTTCACGGCGTGGTCCACACGCCAAACCTACCGACGACCTCACTCGGGGGTGAAGGCCCCCGCACCGTCGGCGCGGACCCAGACCCTGTCCCCGGCCGATTCGGCGCCCAGCGAGCTGAGGTCGCGGGCCCGGAACTTGAAGCTGGCCGTCCGTGGCAGCGCGGCGGTCATCCGTAGCAGCGACGGCCACTGTTTGGGCCCGAGGTCTGATTGGGCGGCGAGGAAATCGCCGAACCCGTCGGCCAGGGCCGAGGCGTCTGCCCCCTCGCGTGGCACCACGGCCGCGGCGACGGCGTCGCCGATCACGGCCGGGCCGCGCACCGTCTCCGCCGGCACGGCGTACACGCCGACCTCGGCCACATCGGGGTGACGGCGCAGTACGCGTTCGATCGGTGCCGCCGCCAGGTTCTCCCCGTCCACGCGCATCCAGCCACCGGACCGGCCCGCGAAGTAGACCCATCCCTCGTCGTCGACGTACGCGAGGTCACCGGAGTGGAACCGGCCGCCGCGCATTCTCTCGGCGTCGGCGGCGGGGTCGCCGTAGTACCCGGAGAACAGGCCCGGCCCGTCGGCGACCATCTCACCCACGGACGCGTCGGCGTTGAGCAGGACGCCGGCGTCGTCGAACCGGGCGCGGGGGCACTCGTCCCCGGTCTCCGGGTCGACGATCCGCACCCCGTCCGGCAGTGGACCGAGCGCGGCGTCGGGGGTCCCGGGCGTACGGGTCACGGAGATGCCGCCCTCGCTGGAACCGAACCCGTCCACTACGGTGACTCCGAAGCGCCGGGCGAACTCGCGACGCACGTCGGCGGGTGCCTCGTTGCCGTAGGCCACGCGCATGGGGTTGTCGGCGTCGTCGGGCCGCTCGGGGGTGGCCAGGATGTACGACAGGGGCGCGCCGACGTAGTTGGCGAAGGTGCATCCGTGTCGCCGGACGTCGTCGAGCCAGTTGGAGGCGGAGAAGCGGCGCCGCAGGGCGATCGAGCATCCGGAGTACAGGGCGATCGGCCACGCCACCATCACGGCGTTGGAGTGGAACAGCGGCATCGCGCTGTACACGCAGTCGTCGCGCCCGATCCCGAACCTCTCGGCGAGCATGCGGCCGGGCACGGAGATCTTGTTCTGCGTGATCCGCACGGCTTTGGGGTCGCCGCTCGTGCCGGAGGTAAAGACCAGCGCGACGAGGTCGTCGGGGCCGACGGGCACATCCGCCACCTCGGGGAGCGCCGCGTCGGCGTGGCGCTCCAACAGCGCGGTCCACTCGGGGGAGTCGACGGAGACCACGGGCACACCGGGATCGAGCCCGTCGAGCAGCGCCGCGTTGTCGGCGTCGGTGAGGATGAGCGCGCAGTCGGCGAGGGCCGCGTCGCGGATCAGGGCCTCGCCGCGCCGCGTGGGGTTGAGCCCGGCCACGACGAGCTCCGAGCACGCCGCCGCGCCGAGCAGGTGGAGGTACTCGGGTGTGCCGGCCAGGAGGAGGCCGATGTGCGGGCGTGACGGTGACGACGACGATGGTGACGACGACGAAGGCGGCGACGACGAGGTCATCAGTTCCCGAAGCGCCGCGATCCGCACGGCCACCGCGCCGACGGCGTCCGACCAGGGCGTGAGCCGGCCGTCGGACCAGATTCCGCGGTCGCCGACGGCGCGCAGGGCGTGCACCGCGTCGGCGACGGAGGTGAACGGCTGGGCGGCGACCTCCGCGATCGTCTTCACCGCGCCGCTCACGCCGAGTACTCCCAGGGGTCGCCCGCGGTGGCCAGCAGGTCGCCCAGGTCGAGCAGTTGCCGGGTGGCGCCGCCGAGGCGGAACTCGCCGGCCTTCGCGGCGAGGAAGTAGCGGTGGGCGGGCTCGGAGCGGTCCAGCCCGACGCCTCCGTGGACGTGCACGGTGGTGTGGGCGAGGCGGTGGCCGGCGTCGCAGGCCCAGAAGTGGGCGGAGGCCACCGCCGCGTGTGCGGTCGGGCCGGGGTCGCCGCTACAGGCGTCGAGTTCGTAGGCGGCGCGCAGGGTGCTCAACCGGACGGCGTCGACGTCGATGGACCCGTCCGCCAGGCGGGCGGCGACAGCCTGGAACGTGCCGATGGGGCGACCGAACTGGTGGCGGGTGCTCGCGTACGCGGCGGTGCGCTCGAGCGCGGCCTCGATCACGCCCCACTGGTGGGCGGCAAGGTGGACGCGGCGGCGCAGGGCATCGAACTCGAGCGCCCCGGCGGCGAGCGCGGTGGGGTCACCGGGGTCATCGGTGACGAGCCCGCTGCACGAGTAGTCGACGGGGACCGTGCGTTCCACGGTGACCGCCGCGCCGTCCGCCACGTGTAGGCCGTCGGCCGAAGGCCGGACGATCACATCGGCGATCGGCGCCCAGTCCACCTCCGGTGCGGAGCCGGACCATCCGTCGGCGACAGCGGCGATCTCGCGCCCCTCCGCCACGGCGGTGGCGCGGTCGGTCTGCCCGGCCGCCTCGAGCAGGTGGGCCGCGCGTATCGCGGGGGACAGGGGGACCGGGGCGACGACCCGGCCCAACTCGCGTAGGACCAGGGCCTCGCCGATCACCCCCAGTCCGGCGCCGCCGAGCGACTCCGGGGCGAGGGCGGCCGGGACGCCGGCCCGGGCCAGTTCCTCCCAGTAGCGGGCGTGGAACCGGGCGGTGTCGCGGTCGGTTCCGCCGGATTCGGTGCCGGGGCCGAACCGGGCGTCGAGCTCGCGCAGCGACTCGTCGGTGACCAGACGCTCGCCCATGTCGCGGACGAGGGCGGTGAGTTCGGAGGTCGTGTCGTCGACGGAGAAGTCCATGTCAGAGCTCCTTCCGGGGTCCGGCGCCGGTGGCAGCGGGGGAGACCCGGGGCGCCGGTGGCAGACCCAGGCCGGCGGTGGCGATGATGTCGCGCTGGACCTCGTTGGTGCCGCCGCCGAAGGTGAGGATGAGCGCCGAGCGGTGGAGCCGCTCGATGCGCCCGTGCAGGGCGGCGGTGGGGGAGTGGGCGCGCTGATAACCGCTCGATCCGAGCACCTCCATGAGCAGGCGGTAGGCCTCGCAGGCCGTCTCCGTCCCGTACACCTTGGTCGCCGACGCGGCGATGCGCGTGGGCGCGGCGGTGTCGGCGGAGACGATCTCCCAGTTGCGCAGCGCCAGGTACTCGGCCATCGCGTGGACGCGGGCCAGGTGGGCGCGGACCCATTCGATCTCGATCACCGGACCGTCGCCCGGCAGACCCACGTCCGCGCCGGGCGTCGTGCGTGCCCAGGCCACCACCCGCCGCAGCGAGGCCTGAAGCGGCCCGGCGGAGGTGAGGGCGACGCGCTCGTGGTTGAGCTGGTTGGTCATGAGCGGCCAGCCGCCGTGCTCGGGGCCCACGAGGTTGCTCGCGGGGACGACCACGTCCTGGTAGTAGGTGGCGCTGGTGTCCGGGCCGGCCATCGTGTGCACGGGGGTCCAGGAGAAACCCTCGGCATCGGTGGGTACGACGATCATCGAGATGCCCTTGTGGCGCGGAGCGTCCGGATCCGTGCGCGCGGCCAGCCAGATCCAGTCGGCGTAGGCCACCAGGGACGTCCACATCTTCTGGCCGTTGATCCGGTAGACATCCTGCCCCTCGAACCCGCCGGTGCCGGGCTCGCGCACCGCGCGCGTGCGGAGGGAGGCCAGGTCGGTTCCGGAGTCGGGCTCGGAGTAGCCGATACCGAAGTGCAGTTCGCCGCGGCTGATCCGGGGCAGGAAGTAGTTCTTCTGCCCGTCCGAGCCGAACGCCATGATGGTCGGCGCGACGGAGTTGATGGTCAGGAACGGGACCGGCACGCCGGCGATCGCGGCCTCGTCGGTGAAGATGAGCTGGTCGATCATCGGCCGGTTTTTCCCACCGAACTCCTCGGGCCACCCGAGCGTGAGCCAGCCGTCGCGGCCCATCTCCGCCACGATCTCGCGGTACGCGTCGCCGTGTCCGTACTCGCCGGTGGTGGAGGTGAAGGCCTCGCGCCGCTCAGGCGTCATGAGCGCGGCGAAGTACTCGCGCAGCTCTCCGCGCAGACGCTCCTGGTCGGTGGTGTAGGTGATGTCCATATGCCCTAAGCTCATCGGTGAGTGGAACACGTTCTAGTGGCGTGACTCACATAGTATCCAACCATCTCGCGGCCATGGTGGCCGTGGGTGCGACCGAGGAGGACGGCATGAGGATCGAAGTCGATCCCGACCGCTGTGAAGGACAGGCCGTGTGTGTCGGCCTGGCGCCCAAGGTGTTCGAGCTGGGCGACGACGACGAGATCGTCCGCGTGGTCGTGGACGAGGTGCCCGCCGAGCTCGAGAAGCGGGCCCGCAAGGCAGTGGAGAAGTGCCCGATGGCGGCACTCGAGATCAAGGAGTGACATCACTATGACGCAGCAGTCCCTGGATGCCGATCTGTCGCTGGACGGGCGGGTCGCCGTCGTGACCGGGTCGGGCTCCGGTCTCGGTGCCGCGGAGGCGGTCGAGCTGGCCCGTTCCGGCGCGGCGGCGGTCGTCATCAACGACGTCCGGTCCTCCGAGGCCACGGACTCGGTGATCGCGGACATCGAGGCCGCCGGCGCCAGGGCGGAGCTCGTCGTGGGCGACGTCTCCGAGCGGGAGACCGCGGACGCGATGGTGGCGGCCGCGCTCGGGATGGGCGGGCTGCACGTCGTGGTGAACAACGCGGGCATCACCCGCGACAAGATGCTGTTCAACATGTCGGACGAGGATTTCGACGCGGTGATAAGGGTGCACCTGCGCGGGCACTTCCTACTGACCCGTAACGCAGCCGCCCACTGGCGGGCCGAGAGCAAGAAGGCGGAGGGGCCCGTCTTCGGGCGACTGGTCAACACCTCGTCCGAGGCCGGGCTCTTCGGCCCTCCCGGGCAGGCGAACTACGGTGCGGCCAAGGCGGGTATCACGGCCCTGACCCTGTCCGCGGCCCGGGTGCTCGAACGCATCGGGTGCACGGCCAACGCGATCGCTCCGCGCGGCCGCACCGGCATGACCGAGGGTGTATTCGAGGCGTGGGACGAGTCCGAGGGGCCGGACCCGCTCTCCCCGGATCGTGTCGCCGACCTCGTGTCGTACCTGGCGTCGCCGGCGGCGGCACAGGTCAACGGCCAGCTGTTCGTGGTATATGGCGGCATGGTGGCCCTCGTCGAGGCGCCCGTGGTCGAGAAGCGGTTCGACGCCGCCGGCGGTGTGTGGGATCGCCGCGGGTTCGCCGATGCGGTCTCCGGGCACTGGTCAGACCGCCCGGAGGGGAAGTCCTTCTCCGCCGCGGAGATCATGAGGCTCTGACCCGGGCCCCGTCCTGTGTGACGTCCCCGGTGTGGTCGCGAGTTGACCGCACCGGGGACGACTCGAGCGCCCCACCTGCCGTGTTAGATTCCCCGGACACCGCAGGCGGGGCCTCCGGACGGGGGTGGGGGGAAGCCCTTGCCAGATAGAACGCGTTCTAGATATCGTGTAACCGCGATCACACAGAAATGGTCACTTGTTCAGCGGATCGGCTCTCGTGACCCGGTGTCGCGTGGTCCGCAGGGAAGACAGACGGGAGGGGGGCACCAATGGCGAGAGTCCTCGATGCTCCGCTCAAAGGCGTCGGCGAGTTCTTCGCCATGACCCTCGACACGTTCGTCTCCTTCCCCTCGATCGTCCGTCAGGGCCGCGAGTTCATCGAGCAGTCCTGGTTCATCGCTCGCGTGTCGACCATGGCCACCGTGCTCGTGGCCATCCCGTTCACGGTCCTGGTGAGCTTCACCCTCAACATCCTGCTGCGTGAGATCGGCGCGGCCGACCTGTCGGGAGCCGGCGCCGCGCTGGGTGCCGTCACCCAGGTCGGGCCGATGGTCACCGTTCTCATCGTCGCGGGCGCGGGCGCGACCGCCATCTGTGCCGACCTCGGCGCGCGCACCATCCGCGAGGAGATCGACGCGATGGAGGTGCTGGGGATCGACCCGGTCAAGCGGCTCGTCGTGCCGCGAGTGGCGGCCTCGACGTTCGTCGCGCTGTTGCTCAACGGACTGGTGTGCACGATCGGCATCCTCGGTGGATTCCTGTTCTCCGTGCTGCTGCAGGGGGTCAACCCGGGCGCGTTCGTCAACGGCATCACCCTGCTGACCGGGCTCGGCGAGCTGATCCTCGCCCAGATCAAGGCCGGCGTGTTCGGGCTGCTGGCGGGGCTCGTCGCCTGCTACAAGGGGCTTTACGTCCGCGGCGGGCCGAAGGAGGTCGGCAGCGCGGTCAACGAGACCGTCGTCTTCGCCTTCATGTGCCTGTTCGTGGTCAACACCGTCATCACCGCTGTCGGCGTCAAGGTCCTGGGGGCGTGACATGGCGGTGATCGAGACCGCCCGGTTCCCGCGCCTGTCACGGGCCCGGAACTCCGCGGTCAAGAGCTTCGACGATTTCGGCGACCACGCGCTGTTCTTCTGGCGCGCGCTGGTGGCGACGCCGCGCGCGCTGACCCAGTACCCCAAGGAGACGCTCCGGCTCATCGCCGAGATCGCCATGGGGACAGGGGCACTGGCCATGATCGGCGGCACCGTCGTCATCGTCGCCTTCCTCACCCTGGCCACCGGCGGCGTGATCGCCGTCCAGGGCTTCTCCTCGCTCACCGACGTCGGCGTCGAGGCCCTCACCGGCTTCTTCGCCGCCTTCATCAACGTCCGCATCGCGGCGCCGGTGATCGCGGGGATCGGCCTGGCGGCCACCATCGGCGCCGGGGCCACGGCCCAGCTCGGCGCCATGCGCGTGTCGGAGGAGATCGACGCGCTGGAGGTCATGGCGATCGACTCGATCACCTACCTGGTCTCCACCCGCATCGTCGCCGGGATGATCGCCGTGGTGCCGCTCTACTCGCTCGCGGTGATCGCCTCGTTCATCGCCAGCCGGTTCGCCACCGTCAACATCTACGGGCAGTCCGGCGGCGTCTACGACCATTATTTCGCGACGTTCCTCATCCCGACGGACATCCTGTGGTCCTTCGTCCAGGCCATCGCGATGGCCATCACGATCATGCTCATCCACACCTACTACGGGTACAACGCCGCGGGCGGCCCCGCGGGCGTCGGCTCGGCGGTCGGTAACGCCGTCCGCACGTCGCTCATCGCCGTCGTCACCGTGACCCTCCTCGTCTCGCTCGCCATCTACGGCGGGGACGGCAACTTCAATCTGTCGGGATAGGAGAGACGATATGGCGAGGACGGTGAGTCGGAGCGACACGACGCCCCGGCGGATCGCCGGTGCGGGACTGGCGCTCGTCATCGTCGTGGTGGTTGCGCTGTCACTGCTGTTGTTCGTCCGGGCATTCGACAGCCGCGTGCCGCTGACGGTGCGCAGCGACCGCGCGGGACTGGTCATGGAGGCCGACGCCAAGGTCCGCTCCCGCGGCGTGGAGATCGGCAACGTCACCCGGATCACGCAGGAGTTCGACGGGGCGACCCTCGAGATCGAGGTGGACCCGGCCGCGCTCGAGGCTATCCCCTCCAACTCCCCGGTCACCATCGGGTCCAACACGATCTTCGGCGCCAAGTCCGTCGACTTCGAGCCCCCGGCCGACCCCGCCCCGACCCACCTCGAGAAGGGCACCGTGGTGCAGACCACCAGCGTCACCACCGAGGTCAACACCATGTTCGAGGAGCTGACCGACACCCTCACGGCGATCGAGCCCGAGAAGCTCAACGCCACCCTCGGTGCGATCTCGGGCGGCCTCGACGGGCGAGGTGACCAGATCGGCCAGACCATCACCGAACTCAACGAGTACCTGGACGAGATCAACCCGCAGATCGAGACCCTGCAGCGGGACCTGTCCAAGGGCTCGCGCGTGGCCCACCTGTACGCGGACGTCACGCCGGACGTCGTGCGGGTCCTCGACTCGGGCACCGACGTGAGCACAAACATCCTGGCCAACCAGGCCCGCTTCGAGGCACTTCTGGCCTCCGCGATCGGCACCGGTGAGACAGGCAAGCGACTGCTGGCGGAGAACGGCGACGAGCTGGTAAAGACGCTGGCCGACCTGCGTGCGTCCACCAGCCTGCTGGCCGAGTACTCGCCCATGCTCACCTGCCTCATCGTGGGGCTCAACCAGGGGGTCGCCGGCGCTGGGCAGGCGTTCGGCGCGACCAACCAGTCCGGACTCGCGTTCCGGGCCGGGTTCCAGCAGGGCGTCAAGGCGTACGAGTACCCCAAGGACCTGCCCAAGGTGAACGCCAGTACCGGGCCCAACTGCTACGGGCTGCCGTTCCCGGACTCGGCGACGCACGCCCCGTTCGTGGTCACCGACACCGGTACCAACGTCATGGAGGGCCAGCCCAACGTGTTCACCTCCCGAGACAAGCCGCTGATGGGCCCGCTGCCGGAGCCGCAGCCGGGCGTCCCCGCGCCGCCGACGCTGCTGCAGCTCATGCTCGGCATGGACGGAGGTAACCCGTGAGCGCCGCCCGCGCCGCCGCGCGCGAGCTGAAAGCGACCACCGTCAAGCTCGGGATTTTCGCCACGGTCATGATCCTGGTCCTGGTGGGCCTGATCGTGGTGTTCAGCGAATACCGCTCGGGCGATTTCGAGCGCTACAACGCCCACTTCGCCGACGTCTCGGGCCTGGAGTCCGGGGACAAGGTTCGCATCGCCGGTATCGAGGTGGGGCAGGTCCGCGGGATCGACCTCGAGGAGGCCAACACCGCGAACGTGTCGTTCACTGTGGCCGGCAACCAGGTGGTCCACCAGCGCACCGAGGCCGTGGTGCGGTACGAGAACCTCACCGGCGACCGCTACCTCGAGCTCAAGCGCGGCGAGGGCCTGCAGACCCCGCTCGAGCCCGGCGGGACCATCCCGCTGGACCAGACCGCCCCCGCACTCGACCTGGACGCCCTGCTCGGCGGCTTCCGCCCGCTGTTCAAGGCACTCGACCCGGCCCAGGTCAACCAGCTCTCGGAGTCGATCGTCAAGGTGTTCCAGGGGGAGGCCGGGACCGTCCAGGACCTGCTGGCCGCGACGTCGTCGCTCACCCAGACCCTCGCCGACCGCGACCAGCTCATCGGGGACGTGATCACCAACCTCACGTCCGTGCTCACGACCGTGTCCGAGAACCAGGAGAACGTGGACTCCATCGTCGACGATCTGCAGCAGCTCGTCTCCGGGCTGGCCACCAACTCGGAGCCGCTCGCCGAGTCAGTGTCCAGGCTCAACGACTCGAGCGCCAATATGACCACCCTCCTGTCGGACGTGCGGCCCTCCCTCAAGCAGGACATCGCCCAGGTCGACCGCGTGGCCACGCTGATCAACGACGACGAGGAGTTCGTCGAGGGCGTCATCAACCGGCTGCCGTCCGACTTCGAGAAGATGAGCCGCCTCGGCGTCTACGGCAGCTTTTTCCAGTTCTACCTCTGTGGCGTGATCGTCGAGTTCACCAACCCGGTCACGGGCAAGAGCTCGTTCATGCCGCAGTATGAGCAGAAGACGGGACGGTGTGCGTTCCCCGATGAGTAAGAACAAGGACAACAAGCCACCCCGGGGGCAGCTGCGCTTCCGCGACCGCGATCCCAAGGCCATCGGCGTGTGGGGCGTGGCGGGCGTGGTGGTTCTCATGGCCGTCTCGCTGAACTACGACCGCATCCCGTACATCAACGGCATGCACGGGGCCACCGCCTACGTGGCCGACGCCGCCGGGCTCAACACCGGCGACGAGGTCCAGGTGGCCGGGATGAAGGTCGGCAGCGTCCGCAAGATCCAGCTCGACGGCGACAAGGTGCGGGTGCAATTAGACATCAGCACCAAGGTCGACCTGGGGACCGACACCTCGGCCCAGATCAAGACCGACTCGATCCTCGGCCGCCGGGCCCTGGCCGTGTTCTCCGACGGGCGCGGCGAGCTCGCCGACCGCACCATCCCGCTCGACAGGACCTCGGTGCCGTACTCGCTGACCTCTGCGCTGGGGGACCTCAGCGACACGGTCGAGGCCATGGACACCGACTCCGTCCAGGACGCTCTCGACGTGCTGTCCGAGACCATGGAGCAGTCCTCACCGGAGGTCGCCGGCGCGATCGACGGCATCACCCGGCTGTCGCAGTCGCTCAACAAGCGCGACGAGGCGGTGCTGGACCTGCTGGACAAGGCGGCCGGGACCACGGACGTGCTGGGCCGCCGCAACGAGCAGATCAACCAGCTGATGGTGGACGGCAACACCCTGTTCACCGCGCTCGACCTGCGCAAGCGGGCGTTGAACGAGCTGGTGACCAACATCGACAGGCTCGCCCAGCAGCTGTCCGGCGTCGTCCAGGACAACGAGGCGCAGCTCGGACCCGCGCTCGACAAGCTCGAGCGGGTCTCGGACCTGCTCATCCGCAACCGGGAGGACATCGACCTGGGCCTGCGCCGGATCGTGCCGTACTCCACGGCGCTCGGCGAGGCGGTCGCCTCCGGCCCGTGGTTCAACGCGTACGTGGTCAACCTCTCGCTTGGGCACTACCAGCAGACGCTCGTGCGTGACCTCATGCCGCTCATCGACGACCGTGTCCAGCCCGAGCCCGGGCTGGTCCGCGAGCCCACGATGCCCGGTGTCCCGGAGGCGACCCTGCTGGACGAGTTCCCCGGGTGGGGCGAAGGGAATATTCCGGGATGAGACGACTCCTTTCTCCGACTGTCCCCAAGGTGATCGCGCTGATCGCCGTGGTGGCCCTGGTCGCCGGCGGGGTGTGGTGGTTCTCCTCGCGCACCAAGACCATCACCGCGTTCTTCCCCACCACCCAGGGGGTCTACAAGGACGACACGGTCCGGGTGCTCGGGGTGCGCGTCGGCACGATCTCCGACATCACCACCGAGGAAGGCATGTCGCGGGTGACCATGAAGGTGGACGAGGACGTGGCCGTCCCGGAGGATGCCAACGCGCTGCTCGTGGCGCAGTCCCTCGTCGCCGAACGGTTCATCCAGCTCACGCCCGCGTACACCGGCGGGGCCGAGATGCCGGACGACGGGGTCATCCCCATCGAGCGGACGGCCGTTCCGGTCGAGTGGGACGGCGTCAAGGAGCAGCTCATGAAGCTCTCCACGGCGCTGAGCCCGGAGAAGGGCGAGAAGACCGGCCCGCTCGGCGACTTCGTGGACTCGGCGGACTCCATGTTCGAGGGCAACGGTGCCGAGATCCGCGACGCGCTGTCCGAGGTCTCGCGGACCATGTCGCTCATGTCCGACGGGCGGGAGAACCTTTTCACCACCCTGAAGAACCTGCAGTTGTTCGTCACCGCGCTCTCGCAGAGCGAGGAGCAGATCGTCTCCTTCGGTGGGAAGCTCGCCAGCGTCTCGGAGGTACTGAGCGGCCAGACCGAGCAGATCGACGCCGCGCTGCGCGACCTCGACCTGGCGATCATGGACATCAACCGGTTCCTCGAGAACAACGGCGACCGCCTGTCGGTGGGCGTGGACAAGCTGGGCCAGGCCACCAAGGTGGTCCGCGACCGCCGCGCCGACGTGGAGGGCATGCTGCACGTGGCGCCCACCGCGATGTCGAACTTCTACAACATCTACCGGCCGTACCAGGGGACGCTGCACGGGATCCTGGCCATGAACCAGATGGCCAACCCGGCCAACTTCCTCTGCGGAGCGATCGCGGGCCTGGCCAACAACACTGCTGAGTCCGACGCCGCACTGTGCGCGCAGTACATGGCGCCACTGTTCAACTCGCTGACCTCCAACTACCCGTACGGTCAGGTGACCCCGCCCATCACCCCGACCGCGGAGCCGTATCAGATCATCCAGGCGCAGCGTCCGGGCACCCAGACCCCGCCGGGCGTACAGCCGCCCTCGGCGCAGCCGGATCCGCTGGTCAACGTGGTCAACAAGGGTGACAACCTCACCGACACCCTGCTTCCGACGGGAGGTGCGTGATGGCCGAGGCGACTTCCCGCGACCGCGCGCAGCGGAACGGGCCGCGGCGTTCCCGGCTGCTGGTCGGCGGCGCGCTCGGCGCGGCCGTCCTGCTGGCCGGGACCGGCTGTACCTGGAACGGGCTCAACTCACTGCCCCTGCCCGGGGCGCAGGGCCACGGAGACGGGGCCTACCAGGTCACCATCGAGATGCCCGACGTCACCACGATCACGCGTAACTCGCCGGTGCGCGTCAACGACGTCAACGTGGGCTCGATCAGCCACATGGAGGTCGAGGACTACACGGCGATCGTCACGGTGACCCTCGACGGGGACGTGCGGCTGCCGGCCAACGCCCACGCCAAGATCGGGCAGACCAGCCTCCTCGGCTCGCAGCATCTCGAGCTGTTCCCACCGCCGGACGGAGGGGCGGAGGGCACGCTCGCGGACGGTGACGTGATCCCGATCGAGCGGGCGGGCGTCTACCCGACCACGGAGCAGACCCTCTCGGCCCTGTCGGTGGTGCTCACCGACGGCGGCCTGGCCCAGTTCTCGACCATCTCCGAGGAGCTCAACACCGCCCTCGACGGACGGCAGGTGGAGGCCAAGGAGGTCATCGGTCAGCTGGAGACCACCGTCAGCGGTCTCGACGACCAGCGGGCCGACATCATCGCGGCCATGGAGGGCCTGGACCGCCTGGCCCGGCAGATCGACGAGCAGAACGACACTCTGGCCAAGGCGCTCTCGCAGATGCCCGCCGCGCTCGAGCTCATCAACGACCAGAAACAGGAGCTCACCACGGCCCTGGTGTCGCTGGGCGATTTCGGCCACAAGGCCAACCAGATCATCGATGCCGGCGGCGGGCAGAACCTCGTCGCGAATCTGGAGGACCTCGTCCCGGTCCTCGAGGCACTGGCCAACTCCGGGCGTGACCTCACCCAGGTGCTGAGCACGCTCATCACGTTCCCGTTCCCGCAGTCGGGCATCGACAACTTCCTGCGGGGCGACTACGCCAACCTGTACATCCACGCCGACATGTCGATGCCGCGTCTGAGCGAGACGCTGCTGCTGGGTACCGAGTTCGGTAACCGCATGGCGGGCCTGGAGGGCTACGTGGGACTGGCGCCCGGCTCGTCGATGGAGCCGGACCCGTTCGCGCTGGACGTCGCACCGGCCGAACCCGCCGAGCCGCCGGCCGGCGAGGCACCCGCGCCCGCGCCGGACCAGTCCCCGGCACCGACCGAGGAGGCCCCCCGATGACGCGACTGGTCAAGATCCAGCTGACGGTCTTCGCCGTGGTGACGGTCGTGGCGCTCACCGTGATGGCCGTGGTCTACCTGCAGCTGCCGCGGGCGCTCGGCTGGAAGCGCACCGAAGTGGCGCTGGAGATGCCGGACACCGGCGGGCTGTACGAGAACGCCAACGTCGCCTACCTGGGCAACACGATCGGCCGGGTGGACTCGGTGACGCTCAAGCCGGGCATGGTGATGGCGAAGCTCCACTTCGACTCGCGGGCCGATGTGCCCGAGAACGTCCGCGCCGAGATCCGCAGCGTCTCGGC
This sequence comes from Dietzia sp. HMSC21D01, assembly GCF_001815995.1. Taxonomy (NCBI): domain Bacteria; kingdom Bacillati; phylum Actinomycetota; class Actinomycetes; order Mycobacteriales; family Dietziaceae; genus Dietzia; species Dietzia sp. HMSC21D01. The sequence goes on from NZ_KV823886.1 coordinate 14,222, forward strand.
GGTGGGGGAGCAGTTCGTCGAGTTCGTCCCCGAGGGGGCCCCCGAGGGCCGGCTCGCCGACGGCACGGTGCTCGGCGAGGACAGGGTGGACATGCCGCAGGGCATCGGCCCGGTGCTCGACCAGGCGACGGTGCTCATGGCGTCGATCGATGACGCCAAGATGCGCCGGGTGATCTCGGAGTCGTTCGACGCGTTCAACGGGTCGGCGCGCGACCTGCAACAGTTCCTGGATTCCGCCCAGCTCCTGCTGGAGGAGGCCAGGACGAACGAGGACGTGACGCGCAGGCTCATCGCCGACGCCGAGCCGGTACTCGACTCGCAGCTGGAGTCCGCGGATTCGATCCGAGCGTGGACCCGCAACGTCGCGGACATCACGGACCAGCTGCGGGGGAACGAGCCCCAGCTGACCTCGATCATCCAGCGGGGACCCGACGCACTGGGCCGGGCCACCAAACTGCTCAACGACCTCCAGCCCACTCTGCCCGTGCTGGTGGCGAACCTGGTGAGCGTCGGCGAGGTGGGCGTGGTCTACAACCGCTCGATCGAGCAGCTGCTGGTGATCTACCCGGCGCTGGTGTCGGCGCTGCTCACCGCCATCGACGGGGCCAGGGACACCGGGCAGATCAAGGTTGACTTCAACCTGCAGATCAACGAGCCCCCTCCGTGCACCACGGGGTTCCTGCCCGCCGAGGACCGGCGCAGCCCGGCGGATCTCACGGTGCCGGCGCAGATCAACGGGATCTACTGCAAGATCGCCAAGGACTCCACCATGACCGTCCGTGGTGCGCGCAACCTGCCATGCATGGAGTTCCCGGGCCGCACCGGCGCCTCCCCTGAGGAGTGCCGGGCGGACGACTTCGTCCCCCAGGGCATCAACCCGCCGAACACCAGTGAGGTGGGACCGCCCGGGGACAATCCGAACGCCTGGAACGTGGTGCCGTCGGGCGCCACCGCAGGTCAGGAGGGGACCACCTCGGCGGCCGTGTACGACCCGTCTACGGGCGAGTACGTTGGCGCGGACGGCGCCGCGTACCGTCAGCTGGACCTGGGCGCCGACAGTCGGCTCGACAAGGACGCCGACCTGGCCGCCATGATGACGAATGGAGTCGCGTAGTGCCACAACCAGACCAGGCCTCCACCGACGGTGGGAGGGCCGGGCTGATCACGGCTGCGGTGATCGCCGCGATCTGCCTGGTCCTGGCGCTCGTCGCCACTGGTTTGTGGCTCGGCGAGCGCAACCAGGCGTCGGACGTCCGGGCGGACCGGGCCTCGCAGGCCGAGCTCGATGCCGCGTACCAGGACACGGCCGTCAACGTCATGACCAAGCTGATGACCATCCGGCAGGAGACCCTGTCGGAGGACGTCGACGAGATCGTGGGCCTCATCGAGGGCGACTTCTCGGAGCAGTTCGCCCCGCGCCGCGACTCGTATGAGGACGTGGTGACCACCACCAAGGTCGTCGCCGACGGCGTGGTGACGGCGGCGGCGGTCGAGCACTCCTACCCCGACCGGGCCGAGGTGATCATGGCCATCGACCAGACCATCGGCAATCCGAAGTCCGACGAGGACCAGGACCGCCAGTACCGCGTCCGCGTGACCGTCAACCGGCACGACGACGGCACGATGAAGGTGTCGGGGGTGAACTTCATCCCATGAGCAGCCCGAACTCCGACGTGCGCGCCGCCCGCCGCGCCCAGCGTGAAGCCGAACGCGCCGCGCGCGCCCAGCGCAAGGCCGACGCCGCGCGGGAACGCGCACTCGAAGCCGCCCGCGCCGGCGGTCTCTTCGAGGGGATGTCGGCCATGCCCCGGACCGAGACCTCCGAGGCCGTCGACACTTCTGGGTACACCGGGTCCGCCGGGTCGGCCGAGGACTCGGGAGCCACCGGGGCCGCCCCTGCACCGGCCGCCGCCCGGACCCCGCTCGACCCGGCCCGCCGGCGCACCCTGATCACGGCCCTGTCGGTGGTGTCGGTCCTCCTCGTCGTCGTCGCCGGTCTCGCGAGCTGGCAGTACGTCGAGGCGCGTGAGGCCACGGCCACCGAACAGCGGATCGCGGACGCGCCCCGCGCGGCCACCGACGCGGCGCGCGAGATCACCACCCAGATGTTCACCTACGACCACCGGACGGTCGACGCCGACCTCGCCGCCGTGCGCGACCGGCTCGCTGACCCGGCCCTGACCGAGTTCGTCGAACAATCCATGCCGACCGTCGCCTCGGCCGCCAAGCAGCAGGAGGCCACCGTCTACGCGACCGTCGCCGCCGCGGCCCCGCAGGAGGTCGTGGACGCCGATCACGTCACCGTGCTGGTCATGCTCAACCGCATGGTCTCCACCAAGGAGAACCCCGAGGCCGCGAGCTCGGCGTCGCGGCTGAGCGTGGCCATGGAGCGTCAGGACGGGACGTGGAAGCTCGCCGAACTCGAGGCACTGTAGAGGCCTCGCGGCCGGCACGACGGCCGCGGCGGGAGGCTAGTCGCCGGACGTCGCGTCGAGCGTCTGGAAGAAGCGGCGGGCCCACGCGTGGACGTCATTGCCCAACACCTGGCGACGCAGGGTGCGCATGCGGCGGCGACGCTCCTCGGCGGAGTCGTTCACCGCGGTCATGATGGCGTCCTTGACGCCGTCGAGGTCGTGCGGATTGCACAGGTACGCCTGGCGCAGCTCCGCGGCCGCCCCGGCGAACTCGCTCAGGACCAACGCGCCGTCGCCGTCCGTGCACGAGGCCACGTACTCCTTGGCCACCAGATTCATGCCGTCGCGCACCGGCGTCACCAGCATGACGTCGGCGGCCGCGTAGAACGCCGTCAGTTCCGACTTCGGCACCGGCCGGTGGATGTACGTCACCACCGGGTGCCCGATCTCGCCGAACGACCCGTTGATGCGGCCGACCGACTCCTCGATCCGTGACCGCATGATCTGGTACTGCTCGACGCGCTCGCGGCTCGGCGTGGCCAACTGGAGCAGGGTCACGTCCGAGGGCTCCAGGCGGCCCTCCTCGAACAGCTCCTCCAGCGCACGCAGGCGCACGTTGATGCCCTTGGTGTAGTCCAGCCGGTCGACGCCCAGCATCAGCACGCGCGGAGACCCCAACTCCTCGCGCAGGCGGGAGGCACGGTCGCGGGTCTCGCGGCTGCGCGCGGAGGCGTCGACGGACGCGGAGTCGATGGAGATCGGGAAGGCGCCGACCCGCACCATACGGTCTCCGACCCGGATCTCGGAGGCACGGCCCCGGGCGGAGCGCAGCCGCACGGAGGGATGGCCGCGCAGCCGGCTGGCGAGGATCCGGAAGTTGTCCGCCCCGCCGGACAGGTGGAAACCGACCAGGTCGGCGCCCAGCATGCCCTCGACGAGTTCGGTTCGCCACGGCAACTGCATGAACAGCTCGACGGGCGGGAACGGGATGTGGAGGAAGAACCCGATGGTCAGGTCGGGGCGGAGCTCACGCAGCAGCGCGGGCACCAGTAGCAACTGGTAATCCTGCACCCAGACCGTGGCGCCCTCGGCGGCGGCCTCGGCCGTGGCCTCGGCGAAGCGCGTGTTGACCTCGCGGTAGGCGTTCCACCACTCGCGGTGGTACTCGGGCGGCACCACGACGTCGTGGAACAGCGGCCACAGCGTGGCGTTCGAGAAGCCCTCGTAGTAGAGCTCGACGTCACGCGCGGACAGTGTGACCGAGTGGAGACGGATGCCGTCCGCGTCGAACGGCTCGGGGGAGACGTCCGGGACACCGGGCCACCCGACCCAGGCGCCGTCGTTGGCCTTGAGGATCGACTCGAGCGCCGTGACGAGGCCGCCGGGGCTGGCCTTCCAGTGCTCGGTGCCGTCCCGATCGATGACGAGGTCCACGGGGAGGCGGTTGGCGACGACGACGAAGTCGGCTCCCGCTCCGGTCGACGTCTGCCCGGTACCGCTCGTCATCCGTGTGCCCTCGTCTCGAGTCGTCGTGTTCTGCCTACTCCGCGTCGGCCGTCACCTGCGGCTCCGGGCCGATCCCCAGCATGTCGAGGAGCATCCGGCACTCGTCCGCGTCGGCCGAGTACGAGGCCACGACCCGGCGGGCCTGATCGGCCGTCTCGTCGGCGACCGGCTCCAGATCGTCGAGTTCGGGTTCCTTGCTGGCGGCGGCGGATGCCATCGATGTCCTCCTGGGGTCGGTGGGGGACGCCGGGTGGCGGCGTCGTCCGCGGCCGATTCTACGTCACTGGTCGGCGGCGGCCGACCGACGCAGATTGCGGGTGACCCACTCACCGAACACGATCCCGGCGGCCAACGCCACCGCTATCGCCAACGCCTGGAACATCAGCCCCAGGCCGATACCCGTCTGATCGCTCGTCAGCGCGGACAGGCCGCGGTACACCGACAGACCCGGCAAGAACGGGGTGATGCCGGCGATGGTGACGACCAGCGGCGGGACGGTCGCGATACGGGCGAGAATTCCGCCGAACAGACCCATGAAGCAGGCGGCGAGTGCCGACCCCACGACCACACCCAGGCCGGTGGCGATGACGCCCTGGTAGATGAGCATGCCCATCGCCCCGACTGCTGCGGCGAGCCAGGTCGCGCGCACCGTCGCGTAGCTGGCCACGGCGAACCCGGCGGCGCCCACACCGGCGGCCAGCACCGCCACGTGGACAGCGGCGTTGCCGGCGATGGCCGGATCGATCGGGGGAGGGGACATACCCAGGCGGTCGAATGCCGCGAGCGCGATCGTGATCCCGCCGAGGACCCCTCCGGTCATGACCATCGTCTCGACCCCTCGCCCGGCGGAGGTCACGGGGAACCCGGTGATGGCGTCCTCGATCGCGCCGACGAGGGTCAGGCCGGCGAGCAACACGATGATCCCCGCCGCCACCAGCTGGGACGGTTGGACCTCGATGAAGTTGTCGCTCACGGCCACGTACGCCGACAGGGCCCAGGCGGCGGCGATGAACCCCCCCACCACCTGCTGGAAGAAACTGGGCAAGCGGTGTCGATCCAGGGCGCGGTTGGCGTACATCAGGGCGAACGTCGAGACCATCGAGATGAGGCCGGCCAATGGGCTGCCCCCGAGCTGGATGACGACCGCACACCCGAGCATCGCCCATCCCAGGACCGCGACCCGGAAGGAATGCGGATGCGGGGAGGCCACGATCTTCTCGACCTCGGCCGTGGCCTGGTCGACGGTGAGTTGACGGCGCACGATGAGGTCGATGAGGCGGGAGACGCGGGTCACTCGCGTCATGTCGACCGTGCGGTAGTTGACCACCCGGATAACCGAGATCGGCGGCCGCCCGCGTCGCCGGTTGACGCCGATGGTCAGCGACGTGAAGGTGACCTCGACCGTCGCGCCGGGGAGCCCGAACGCCGCCGCCACGGACTCCGCCTGGGCGACGGTGTCCGCGGCACCCTCGCCCGAGGACAGCAGGATCCCGCCGATCTCAAGGGCGAGGTTGAGTACGTCGGTGACGGCGCCGTCGTCGTCGAGGTCGACCGGGGCCATGGGGGACAGTGGCGGTTCCACCGCCAGGTCCATGGCCGACTTGCGCAGTCCCAACCACGCCAGGGGGCGGGTGAGCGGTGCCGGTGCGTCGCGGGTCTCCACGGTGCACACCGTAGTCAAGAGCCCCGACGGCGGCCGGGTTAGGATGTGTGCCGGGTCCCGCGACGGCGCGGTGACCCGTGCTGGAGTGGCGCAATTGGTAGCGCACCCGACTTGTAATCGGGCGGTTGCGAGTTCAAGTCTCGTCTCCAGCTCTGTGTCGTAACGCCCCTGTAGGATGCCCCCACGTTCCTTCCCCTCATCAGGAGGCGTCTGCTGTGACCGACCGGTGCCCCCGCCCCCGAGACGTCGCCACCGCGTGGATGGCGGCCGTCGTCGCGGGTGATGTCCGGACCGCGATCGCGCTCTCGGCGCCGTCGATCGTCTACACCACGGGCCAGGCGCGGCGGTACGAGGGCCACGAGGGGATCCACGACATCGCGTCGGACTTCAACCGGCTCGCGGGTTTCCTCACCGTCTCCGTCGAGGGGGAGATCCTCGAGGACGGGGGAGTCGTCGCCCTACGGCGGATCGAGCGGTACACGGTGCCCAGCGGGGGAATAGAGATCCGCGGGTGCTCGTTCGTCGAGGTCGAGGACGGCGTCGTCACCCGGTGGGCGGATTACAAGAGCATGGAGTCGATCGACGTCATCTTCGGGTGATGCGGGCCCGCCGGACGGCCGGGGAGGAGAGGGATGAGCGACCACCAGGCGACGGAGGTAGACGCCGGCCGGGTGGCCAGGGCCTTCATCGAGGCCGTCTTCGCGGGGGACTTAGGGACGGCGTGCGCGTACAGCAGCCCCGAACTCCTTCTCCGCATCGAGGGTCAGGACACCGTCGAGGGGCATGCGGGCCTGCGCGAGATCATGGACCTGTCCGCCGAGGTGTGCACTGATCTCGACATGCGGATCCACCATGTCCTGTCCGCCGGCGAGACGGCGGCCATCAACCGGACGACCCGCGTGACGGTCAACGGCAAGCGGCTCACGGTGGAGGTCGGTGCGTTCTTCACGGTGCGTGACGGGCTCGTCTGCGAATGGACCGAATACCAGGACGCACAGGCGCTACTCCGGGCGCTGGGGCACTGATCGCCCGGAGTAGTGCGCCGTCGGTCGTCACGCCTCGGGGACGAACTCTCCGTATCCCAGTTCGCGCAGTTCGCGCCGCAGCGTCTCGGCCGCCGCGTCGGATTCCTCCGCCGGGGCGTCGGGGTTGGCCAGCGACAGGTCGAAGCCCGACATGTCGTTGGCGGGGAAGACGTGGATGTGGGTGTGAGGTACCTCGAATCCGGCGATGAGGTAGCCGGCCCGCTTCGCCCCGAAGCCGGAGAGGACCGCCTTGCCGACGGCCTGCGCGACCTCGTTGAGGCGTGCGAGGAGTTCGGGCTCGAGATCCGTCCACCGATCGACCTCCGCCCGCGGGACGACGAGGGTGTGGCCCGGTGCGACCGGTGCGATGGTGAGGAACGCCACCACGTCGGGGTCCTTCCACACGAAACGACCCGGTAGTTCACCGGCGATGATCTTGCTGAAAACCGTCGACATGTCACCAGACTACGGATTCGTCTCGGCGCTTTCCGGTGGATGAGTGGTAACAAGTGATCTAATAGAGTGTCCGCCGTTCGTCGGATGGCATCGGGCCCTCTACTCACGCGAAGGGGCATCGGCATGGTCGAGGCAAGTGTTGCGACTGCGGAGGGCGCGGTGAAGAAGAAGGCCTACCACCACGGCGACCTCCGCAACGCCATCATCCAGGAGGCCACCGCGCGTGCGCGGGTCTCGGGTGAGAAGGCGATCGTGCTCCGCGAGATCGCTCCCCACATCGGGGTGTCCGCGACCGCCGCGTACCGGCACTTCGCCAACCGGCAGCAGCTCGTCGAGGAGGTCGCCTCGCGCGGGTTCGTCGAGATGATCGAGCGTGTCGAGGCCGCGGGGGCCGCTGCGGGAGCGGGTGACGAGCCGGGGACCGTCCTCGCGTCCTATCTCGAGCTGCGCCGCGCCGCGCTCGCGGTGGTCGAGTTCTCGATCGAAGAGCCGGCGTGGGCGCGGACGATGATGGAGAACCTGGGTTCGTCGGAGACCGTCGCGACGCACGCCGGTGACATCAACCTGGTCCTGCAGGCGATCATCGAGCGGGGAATCGAGGCGGGGGCGTTCCGACCCGGGACCGTCATGAACGACGAACTCCCTCTGTGGGCTGCGATGGACGGTCTGAGCGCGCAAGCGCTGTTCGGGATCCGCCCGATGCACACTCCGGAGGCACTCGACTCGGCCGCTCGGACCATCGATCTGTGTTTGACGGACGTGCTCACCGATGCGGGCCTGCGGGTCCGCGACGCGGCGTTCCCGGCCGTCTCCGTCTCCGCCGACGTCAAGGTCTAGGCCCCTTGGCCTCCGGCTCGGGTCAACCCGATCCGGCGGCCGGACTACTGTGGTCACCGTGCGCATTCTCGTGATCGGTTCCGGTGCCCGTGAGCACGCCCTCCTCGTCGCCCTCGCCGCGGATCCCACGGTGACGGAGCTCCACGCGGCGCCGGGAAACCCCGGCATGGTGCAGGCGCAGTGCCACGAGGTAGCGGTCACCGATCCGGCCGACGTGACGGCCCTGGCCCGCAGGGTCGACGCCGGATTGGTCATCATCGGCCCCGAGGTGCCGTTGGTCGCCGGAGTGGCCGACGCCCTACGCGACGTCGGTGTCCCGGTGTTCGGACCGTCCGCCGATGCCGCCCGTATCGAAGGGTCCAAGGCTTTCGCCAAGGACGTCATGGCCGCCGCGGGAGTCAAGACGGCGCGGGCCGAGATCGTGGACTCTCCCGCCGACCTCGATGACGCCCTCGACCGGTTCGGCCCGACCTGGGTGGTCAAGGACGACGGCCTGGCCGCGGGCAAGGGCGTCGTGGTGACGCCCGATCGTTCCGCCGCCCGCGCACATGCCCTGGCCTGTCTCGACGACGGTCATCCGGTGTTGTTGGAGTCGTTTCTCGACGGTCCGGAGGTCTCCCTCTTCTGCCTGGTCGACGGGGAGACCGTCGTGCCGTTGCTGCCCGCCCAGGACCACAAACGGGTCGGCGAGGGAGATCGCGGCCCCAACACCGGCGGCATGGGTGCCTACGCCCCGCTGCCGTGGCTGCCCGAGGGGATGGTCGACCGGATCGTCTCCGAGGTGTGTGAGCCGGTGGCCCGCGAGATGGTCGCCCGCGGATGTGGCTTCTCCGGGCTCTTGTACGCCGGGTTGGCGATCACCTACTCCGGACCCGAAGTCGTAGAGTTCAACTGCCGCTTCGGGGATCCCGAGACGCAGGCCGTGCTGGCCCTGCTCGAGTCGCCCCTGGGGGAGACCCTGCACGCCGTGGCCACCGGCCGGCTCGCCGACCTCCCGCCGCTGGTGTGGCGCGACGGGGCCGCGGTGACCGTGGTCCTCGCTGCCGAGCATTACCCGGCCACGCCGCGGCGAGGAGACCTCATCGAGGGCGCCGAGCAACCGGGGGTGCTCCACGCAGGCACCGCCCGCGATGCCGAGGGGCGCCTCGTCTCCGCCGGCGGCCGCGTCCTGTCGGTCGTCGGAACGGGAGAGGACCTGGCCGCGGCCAGGGCCGAGGCGTACCGGATCCTCGACGGGGTGGATCTGCCCGGCGGACACTTCCGCCGCGACATCGGTCTCGCCGCGGAAGAGGGACGCATCAGCGTCCCGGGCTAGCCGGCCGGGCTCCCCACGAGGGTCGCTCCGTGCGCGGATCAGCGTGCGTAGAGCTCCATGTGCGGGACCTGGGCCACGATCCACGGGCTGAACGCGAACGGGGTGGCGTCGACCGCCGTCCGGACGTCCTCGGGACGGGCCCAGTGGTGGGCGCAGACCTCGTCGGCGCGCGGGTTCACGTCGGCGCGGATGCGGGCGGTGAACACCGGACAGATCTCGTTCTCCACGATCCCCGAGTCGTCGACGGCCCGGTAACGGAAGTCCGGCACCGCCGGCTCGATGGAGTCGACCCGGGTACCGAGTTCCTGCTCGGCCCGCCGCACGATCGCCTCCACCGGGTCTTCGCCGGGCCCGGGATGACCGCAGAACGAGTTGGTCCAGATTCCGGGCCAGGTCCGCTTGCTCAGCGCCCGTCTCGTGAGGAGGACGCGGCCCTCGTCGTCGACGACATGACACGAGAACGCCAGGTGGAGCGGGGTGTCGGCGGTGTGGACGGTGGCCTTGTCCGCGGTGCCGGTCGGCGTCCCGTCCTCGTCGAGGAGGACGACCAGTTCGACCGGACCGGAGGCTGACCCGATGTCGGACCCGGAGGCCGACCCGGGCGTGGACTCGGACGCGGAGCCGGCGGCGGGCACGGAGAGGGAGGACATGTGGCCAGCCTAGGCAGTTCCGCGCGAGGCGGTGCCGCGGTCGCCGGGAGGACGGCCCGCTCGGGGGAGGGCCGCCGGCCCCGGACCGCA
>NZ_KV823887.1:0-1222 GCF_001815995.1 Dietzia sp. HMSC21D01
CCCCCGCCGCTACCACGCGGCCGAGGCCGGCGCGCGCGCCAACCTCCGCGGTGTGCCCGCCACCCGCGGTGCCGTCGCCCTCGCGCCGGAGGAGGACTTCGTCGAGGACGGGCTCGTCACCGTTCCCGAGACCGTCGTGGAGCGCCCCCGCGGCTTCGGCGACGGCAAGAGTCTCGGCGAGCACTTCCGCGCCGGACGCGCGGTCGTCCTGGACCTGTCCACGATGGCCTCCGGAGACGCCCGACGCATGGTCGACTTCGCCGCCGGCCTCGTCTTCGGCCTCGACGGCCACATGGAGAAGGTCGCCGACCGCGAGCGCACGTTCCTCCTGCAGCCCGCCGGCATGGACCTCACCGAGGCCGAGGTCCGCGACGCCGTCAACGGCGCCTTTCGCCGCTGACCGGTCCGCCCGTCGGCGGGGACCGGGTGCCCTCGGGCACCGCGGTGGCCCGGGGAAGTAGAGTTGAAGCGTGACGTTGATTCTGCTGATCCTCTATTACCTGGTCGAGGTCTTCTGGTTCCTGCTCCTGGGCCGGATCGTGGTGGAGATGATCGCCTCGTTCTCCCGTAGCTGGACGCCGAAGGGTGTCCTCGCGGTGGTGCTGGAGTGGCTGTTCACCATCACGGACCCGCCGGTCAAGGCGTTGCGCAAGGTCATCAAGCCGGTCCGTCTCGGCCAGGTCTCCCTGGACCTGTCCGTCCTGGTCCTGTTCATCATCCTCATGGTGCTGCGGGTCGTCATTCTGGCCTTCATCTGAGCGATGGGGCCGCGCTGCGGCCGGCAGAGCGGCCCCGGTTCACCGACCCGGACCACGGCCGCTGGTGACGCGCGGGCCGGTTGTGACTAGATTGGCCACAGTTAAGGTAGAAATGAAGTCGTGGGTCCGGTGCGTGAACGCCGGACCGGCACCCGAGACGACCACGAGGGGTATCCCATGCCGTTGACACCAGCCGATGTGCACAACGTCGCGTTCTCCAAGCCACCGATCGGCAAGCGTGGCTACAACGAGGACGAAGTCGACCAGTTCCTGGACCTGGTCGAGACGGAGCTCGCGGAACTCGTCTCGGACAACGAGGACCTCCGGCAGCGGGTCGAGGAGCTGACCCGCGACCTCGAGAAGGCGCGCAAGGCCGCTGACGAGGCCGGCAAGTCCTCCGGCGGTGGATCGGGTGCCGCCGCTCCCGCCGCGCAGGCCCCGGCGCCCGCGCCGACGCCGGCCCC
>NZ_KV823888.1:0-8145 GCF_001815995.1 Dietzia sp. HMSC21D01
CCGTCGGCGGGAGCGGCGCCCTCGTCGACGACCTCGGCCTCCACGGTCTCCGCGGCGCGCTGCGCCTCGTCGTCAGCGCCGGCCCACGCGGCGGTCTCGGCGGCGTCGCTCTTGTCGGGGCGGGTCACTTGGACTCACCCGCATTCGGCCCGGCGGGCCCGTCCTCGTCGACCACCTCGGCGTCGACGACGTCGTCGTCGGCCGCGTCACCGGTCGTGGCGTCGCCGGCCTCTGCACCCTCGGCCGCGGAGGCCTCGTAGATCGCCTGTCCGACGGCCTGGGCCTCGGTGTTGACCTTCTCCACCGCGGACTTGATCGCGTCGACGTCCGAGCCCTCGAGCGCGGTCTTGGCGTCGGCGATCGCGGCCTGGAGGGACTCCTTCTTGTCAGCCGGGATCTTGTCCTCGTTCTCCGAGACGAACTTCTCCGTCTGGTAGATCGTGGACTCCGCCTGGTTGCGGGCGTCCGCCTCCTCGCGACGCTTGGCGTCCTCGGCGGCGTGCTCCTCGGCGTCCTTGATCATCTGGTCGATCTCCTCCTTGGAGAGGCCGGAGCCCTCCTGGATGATGATCGTGTTCTCCTTGCCGGTGCCCTTGTCCTTCGCGGTGACGTGGACGATGCCGTTGGCGTCGATGTCGAAGGTGACCTCGATCTGCGGCACGCCGCGCGGCGCCGGGGCGATGCCGGCGAGCTCGAAGGAGCCGAGCAGCTTGTTCTGCGCGGCCATCTCGCGCTCACCCTGGAAGACCTGGATCTGCACGGACGGCTGGTTGTCGTCGGCCGTGGTGAAGGTCTCGGACCGCTTGGTCGGGATGGTGGTGTTGCGCTCGATGAGCTTGGTCATGACGCCACCCTTGGTCTCGATGCCCAGCGACAGCGGGGTCACGTCGAGCAGGAGCACGTCCTTGACCTCACCGCGGAGCACGCCGGCCTGGAGGGCGGCGCCCACGGCGACGACCTCGTCCGGGTTGACACCCTTGTTGGGCTCCTTGCCGCCGGTGAGCTCCTTGACCAGGTCGGACACGGCCGGCATACGGGTCGAGCCGCCGACGAGCACGACGTGGTCTATCTGCGAGACCGAGATGCCGGCGTCCTTGATGACGGCCTGGAACGGCTGGCGGCAGCGGTCGAGCAGGTCCTGCGTGATGCGCTGGAACTCGGCGCGCGAGAGAGTCTCGTCGAGGAACAGCGGGTTCTTGTCCGCGTCCACAGTGATGTACGGCAGGTTGATCGAGGTGGACTGGCTCGAGGACAGTTCGATCTTGGCCTTCTCGGCGGCCTCACGCAGACGCTGGAGCGCCATCTTGTCCTTGGTCAGGTCGATGCCGTTCTGCGCCTTGAACTTGTCGACCAGCCAGTCGACGATCCGCTGGTCCCAGTCGTCGCCACCGAGGTGGTTGTCGCCGGAGGTCGCGCGGACCTCGACGACGCCGTCGCCGATGTCGAGCAGGGAGACGTCGAAGGTACCGCCACCGAGGTCGAAGACCAGGATGGTCTGCTCCTTGTCACCCTTGTCGAGGCCGTAGGCCAGGGCGGCCGCGGTGGGCTCGTTGACGATGCGCAGGACGTTGAGACCGGCGATCTGGCCGGCGTCCTTGGTGGCCTGACGCTGGGCGTCGTTGAAGTAGGCCGGCACGGTGATGACGGCGTCGGTGACGTCCTCACCGAGGTAGGACTCGGCGTCCCGCTTGAGCTTCTGAAGAATGCGGGCGCTGATCTCCTGCGGGGTGTAGTTCTTGCCGTCGATGTCGCTGGACTTCCACTCGGTGCCGATGTGGCGCTTGACCGAGCGGATGGTGCGGTCGACGTTGGTGACGGCCTGGTTCTTCGCGGGCTGACCCACGAGGACCTCGCCGTTCTTGGCGAACGCGACCACCGAGGGGGTCGTGCGCGACCCCTCGGCGTTGGCGATGACGTTGGCCTCGCCGCCCTCGAGGACGGCGACGCACGAGTTGGTGGTGCCGAGGTCGATACCGACTGCACGTCCCATGGTGATCTCCTTCTCTGCTTCGCGAGTGTGAACTCGTCTTTAGTGGACCCGACTCAAGGGCCGAGCCGTCCGACTCCAGCCTGCCTTCCGGCCACCGGCGGAGTCAACCCGACTTGAGTCTGGTGCGCTGAGGTTTGTCGCCCCGTACAACCGGCGGTCTGCGGGTTCCATTCCCGGAGTGAGTCTACTCACAGTAAAAGATGAGTCGGTCGGACTCAACGACGAGAGCGTCCCGGCACCCCGCGGTGGGCGGAGGCGTCCGGAACGCTCGGGTCATGGAGAGAAGAAAAAGAGAAGAGAAGAAGCGACGACGACGAGGTGCACCGTCCGCCGGCACCGGGCGATCGCCCCCTGCGCCGGCGCACTCCCCGGTCTAGATCACGCCCTGGGCGAGCATGGCGTCGGCAACCTTGCGGAACGCGGCGATGTTGGCGCCGGCGACGAGGTCACCCGGGGCGCCGTACTCCTCGGCGGTCGCGGCCGCGGTGGCGTGGATGGTGGTCATGATCCGGTCGAGCTCGGAGTCCACGCGCTCGAAATCCCACTGCAGACGCCCGGCGTTCTGCCGCATCTCGAGACCGCTGGTGGCCACACCGCCCGCGTTGGCGGCCTTGGCGGGCCCGAACAGGATGCCCCGCTCGTGGATGACCTCCACGGCCTCCTCGGTGCACGGCATGTTGGCACCCTCCGCGATCACCCGGCACCCGTTGTCGGCCAGCAGTCGGGCCGCGTCGCCGTCGAGCTCGTTCTGGGTGGCACAGGGCAGTGCGATGTCGCACTCGACCTCCCACACCGTCCGCCCCTCGACGTATGTGCAGTTGCCGCGCTCCTCGGCGTACGCCGTGAGGCGTGCGCGACGCACGTCCTTGATGTCGGAGAGCAGGTCCAGGTCCAGCCCGTCCTCGTCGAGGATGTAGCCCTGGCTGTCCGAGCAGGCCACGACGGTCGCGCCGAGCTGGGCGGCCTTCTTGGCGGCATAGATCGCGACGTTGCCGGAACCGGAGACCACCACGCGCGAGCCCTCGAGGCTGTACTCGGTGTCGCGGAGCATCTCGCGCACGAAGTAGACGAGCCCGTAGCCGGTCGCCTCGGTGCGGGCCCACGACCCGCCGTACCCGACACCCTTGCCGGTGAGAACGCCCGCCTCGTTGCGACCGGTGATCCTGCGGTACTGCCCGTACAGGTAACCGATCTCGCGGCCGCCGACGCCGATGTCGCCCGCGGGAACGTCGAGGTCCGCGCCGATGTGATGCGCGAGCTCGGCCATGAACGACTGACAGAAGCGCATGACCTCGGCGTCGCTCTTGTCGTGCGGGTCGAAGTCGGAGCCACCCTTGCCGCCGCCCAGGCCGAGGCCGGTGAGGGCGTTCTTGAAGACCTGCTCGAAGCCGAGGAACTTCAGGGTGTCCTCGTCCACGGACCTGTGGAAACGCAGGCCGCCCTTGTACGGGCCGAGGTCGGAGCTGAACTGCACACGGAAACCGCGGTTGACCTGGACGACCCCGTTGTCATCGACCCACGGGACACGGAAGGCGATCACGCGCTCCGGCTCGATGATCCGCTTGAGGATCCCGCCCTCTACGTACTCGGGGTGCTGCTTGACCACGGGCGCGAGCGACTCCAGCACCTCGTGGACAGCCTGCCGGAAGAGGTGCTGTCCGGGATTACGTCGCACCACGGTCTCCAGCGCGTCATGTAGTGCGGCGTCAGCGTCGGACATGGAACCTCCGGTCGATAAGTCTTTGGTGATGACGCATGCGTCGTTGCCGAAGAGGCAGCCTAGCGGCAGGGTCCGCGATCCTCCGACTCCCCTCCCCTTCCGAAAACCGCCAGGCGATTCTCACTAATCACACGTGTCACACTGGACTCACTAATCACAGACCCGTAATCTCACCGGCATCATCCCGAGCAGCGATCGGTCGACCAGCGGTCGTCCATCTGTGCATCACGGAAGGCCATCATGCGCATCACCTCGACACTCGCCGCCGTCGCCGCAGCCGCGGCGCTGGTGGTCACCGCGTCGCCCGCCGGCGCGGAACCCTCCGCCACGCCCCCCGCACCCGCTCCCGCTGCCGCACAGCCAACCGCGGCACAGGCGCTCCCCGTCCTGGCCGACGCCCTCGCACCGCAGCTGACCTCGCTCGTCGAGGCGCTGCGGCGCGACCTGGGTCTCACCCCTGAGCAGTTCCTGGCCCAGGCCGGCATCGGCGAGCGCCTCGCCGAGGCCCGGCCCCACTGGGAGCAGCAGTTCCGCGACGCGTTCGGCGGCGTGTGGCTGGACGACGAGGGCACCGGCCTGGTCGGCGTCGTCGCCGGTCCGGCAGGTGACCGTCTCCGGTCCGAGGCCACAGAGGCCGGGTTCACCGTGCAGGACGTGGCGCTCACCACAGCAGAGCTCGATGCGCGCGAACGACAGGTGCGCAAGGTCGTCGAGGGCATGCCCGAGAACCTGCAGGAGCTCGTCACCGCCATACGCGTCGACCCCGCCCGCAACGCCGTCGTCGTCACCACTCGTGGCGGCGAGGCGGCCGAGCTGGGCAACCTCGACGCCCGGCTCCGCGATCTCGCCGAGATCGACATGATCGAGGCGCCCGACCCCCGCTGGGACACCGCGCCGTTCGGCAGCGAGGGCGGCGGGCAGTCCGAGGGGACGCCCACCGTCGACGGACTCGAGCCGGCCACCACCCGCACGGGCGCCGCCACCGGCGAGCGGCTCGACGCCCAGTCGGCGCCGGGCAGCGGGGCCGGCGGATCGGGATCGCTCGGCAGCCTCGGCCTCCTCAACGAGGCCGGCCTCATCCCCGAGGGTCCGCTCCGCACGGTCGTCGACCTCCTCGCCGGACTGACCCCCGGAACCGGCTCGATCATCGACGGCATGAACGAGACCGTGCCCGCCCAGGCCACCCCGGTGCCGGAGGACCGACGCCGCGCCATCCAGTCCGTGCCCGCCCCCGCGGGTCCGGTCGTGGGCGGTACCGCATACCAGGTGCGCGTCCCGGACGGCGTCCTCGAGTGCTCCACCGGTTTCAACGGGGAGCTCGACGGCAAGCCCGTCGTCGTCACCGCCGCCCACTGCGCCGGCGCCGACGGCACCCGCGCGGCCCTGGCCGACGGCGAGGAGTTCGGCACGATGACCGGTACGCAGCGCGAGGGCGTCGACACCGCGCTGATCGCGGTCGACGAGGACGCCGCGGACCGGTTCCGCACCAACCTCGTCGGCACCGGCGACGGCAGCACGCAGGCGATCGTCGGCACGGCGGCGCCTGTCGTGGGGCAGAAGGCCTGTAAGACCGGGTTCCGCACCGGCTTCTCCTGCGGCACCATCTCCCAGGTCGGGGCTCAGATCGACGTCGCCGGCACCCGCACCATCGAAGGCGCCTTCACCGTCGACCTGTGTGCCCTCCCCGGGGACAGCGGCGGAGTCGTCTTCTCCGGCGACCGCGCCCTGGGCATCTCGAGCGCGTCCAACGTCGCCGACACCGGCACGTGCGCCAACGCGGACACCGTCGCCCGCGCCGCCGGGGTCACCCCGCGGCTGTCGGCGGTCCCGATCGACGACGTCCTGGCCGCACACCCCGGGTTGACGCTGCGCACCCGCTGACCACCTGTGTGCACCAGCTGACCATCTATACGAACCACGCGGGCCCCGTCCCGAGTGGAGTCTGCTCCGGTTAGGGCAGCCTCAACTCGGCGAACGGGGCCCGTGTGGCTTACCTTTGACCTCGACACAGTCGACGGGCGCCCACAGGGTCTATGAGTGCTCGTGCGTCGAGAAGTGCGACGAAAGGCCGCGAACCATGTCAGGCGTGACCATCACACTCGGGACGATCGGCGTCCTGCTCAGTCTGTTCTGCTGGGCCTCGTTCATCGGCGGCGTCACCCGCATGGTGCGCGGCCTCTTCCTGGGACAGAAGGACGGATTCGACCGCTTCCGGCCGATCCTGCCCCGGCTCAAGAACGTCCTCGTCGAGGTGGGCGCCCACACCCGGATGGCGCGCAAGCGCTCGGTGGGCTTCTTCCACTGGTTCGTCATGGTCGGCTTCATGCTGGGCGCGATCGTCTGGTTCGAGGCCTACATCCAGACGTTCAACCCCCGCGGTGGCTGGCCCTGGCTGTCCGAGCAGTCCTGGTATCACGTCATCGACGAGATCCTGGGACTGGGCACCGTCATCGGCATCACCGCACTCATCATCATCCGCCAGGTCAACCAGCGCCGTGGTCTCAACCGCTTCGTCGGTTCCGACCGCAAGGCCGCCTACTTCGTCGAGACCGTCGTGCTCCTCGAGGGCCTGGGCATGATCTTCGTCAAGGCCGGCAAGCTCGCGCTCTACCGCGCCGACGGCCAGGACTTCCACTGGGCCACCGACTGGGTCTCCGGCCCGCTCTCGACGATCCTGCCCGCGAACGAGCTGATGGTCTCGATCTTCGCGCTGGTCAAGCTGCTCACCGGCATGATCTGGCTCTACGTCGTGGGCCGCAACATCACGTGGGGCGTCGCCTGGCACCGTTTCTCCGCCTTCTTCAACATCTACTTCAAGCGCGAGGCCGACGGCCGCACCGCGCTGGGTGCCCTCAAGCCCATGACCATGGACGGCGTCCCGCTGACCATGGAGAAGGTCGAGGAGCTCACCGAAGAGGACGAGGACTTCGAGCCCAAGCTGGGCGCCGGTGCGATCGAGGACTTCTCGTGGAAGGGCTGGCTGGACTTCACCACCTGCACCGAGTGTGGTCGCTGCCAGGAACAGTGCCCCGCGTGGAACACCGGTAAGCCCCTGAGCCCGAAGCTCATGATCATGTCGCTGCGCGACCACGCGACGGCGAAAGCCCCCTACCTGCTCGCCGGTGGTCAGACCACCATGGGCGAGGAGACCGGCCTGGTCGACGCCGACGGCAACCCGGACGAGGCCAAGCTGGCCAAGATCCCCGAGGCCGCCCGCCTCGAGGCCCAGCGTCCCCTGGTCGGCCACACCACCGCCGACGTCTCCGAGGACCCGACGGCCGCAGGCATCATCGACCCCGAGGCCCTGTGGTCCTGCACCACCTGTGGCGCCTGCGTCGAGCAGTGCCCGGTCGACATCGAGCACGTCGACCACTTCATCGACATGCGCCGCTACCAGGTGCTCATCGAGTCGGAGTTCCCGACCGAGCTCGCCGGCCTGTTCAAGAACCTCGAGAACAAGGGCAACCCCTGGGGCCAGAACAACTCGGGTCGTGACGAGTGGATGAACGCCCTCGACTTCGACATCCCGGTTATCGGCAAGGACGTCGAGGACTTCGGCGACACCGAGTACCTGTTCTGGGTCGGCTGCGCCGGCGCCTTCGAGGACCGCGCCAAGAAGACCACGCAGGCCGTCGCCACCCTGCTGCACACCGCCGGTGTGAAGTTCGCGGTGCTCGGTCAGGGCGAGACCTGTAACGGTGACTCGGCCCGCCGCGCGGGCAACGAGTTCCTGTTCCAGATGCTCGCCGAGCAGAACATCGAGACGCTGAACAACGCGTTCGACGGCGTGCCCACCTCGCACCGCAAGGTCGTCGTGACCTGTGCGCACTGCCTCAACACGCTGAAGAACGAGTACGGACCGCTCGGCGGCGAGTACCAGGTGGTCCACCACACCCAACTGCTCAACCGCCTCGTGCGGGAGAAGCGCCTCATCCCGGTCGCGCCGATCGACGGCAACGTGACCTACCACGACCCGTGCTACCTCGGCCGCCACAACCAGGTGTACGAGGCCCCGCGTGAGCTCATGGACGGCTCGGGCGTGACCCTCAAGGAGATGCCGCGGCACGGCCAGCGGTCCATGTGCTGTGGCGCCGGTGGCGCGCGCATGTGGATGGAGGAGACGGTCGGCAAGCGCATCAACATCGACCGTGTCGACGAGGCGCTGTCGACCTCGCCCTCCAAGATCGCCACCGGCTGCCCGTTCTGCCGCGTGATGCTCTCCGACGGGGCCACCGCCCAGACCGACGGCACCGAGCTCGAGGGTCAGGTCGAGGTCGTGGACGTCTCCCAGCTGCTGCTGGAGTCCATCTCCCGTGACGGCGGACTGCCCGATCCCCGCGAGCCCCAGTGGCTCGAGCAGCCCAAGCGGGAGAAGACGACCGCGGAGCAGCAGGCCGAGCGCGACGCCGCGGAGGCCGAGCGGGCGTCGGCTGCC
>NZ_KV823889.1:0-2268 GCF_001815995.1 Dietzia sp. HMSC21D01
GTCCCACGGCCCGCCCCGGCAGCCCGGCGTCGGATGGCACCCGACGCCTCACCGGGCCGCCGGGACAACGCACGGTCGCGTGCGTCGCCCCGACGGTCCGAGGGGCGCGGTGGGCGGGCCATGAGCCCTCCTCTCGACTACCTACCTGCTCAGGCCTTGAAGCGCGGGAAGGCGCCGGCTCCGGCGTACCGGGCGGCGTCGCCGAGCATCTCCTCGATGCGCAGCAGCTGGTTGTACTTGGCCACGCGCTCGGAGCGGGCCGGGGCGCCGGTCTTGATCTGGCCGCAGTTGCAGGCCACGGCGAGGTCGGCGATGGTCGTGTCCTCGGTCTCGCCCGAGCGGTGCGACATCATCGACGCGTAGCGGTTGCGGTGGGCCAGGTCCACGGCGTCCAGCGTCTCGGTGAGGGTGCCGATCTGGTTGACCTTCACCAGCAGGGCGTTGGCCAGTCCCTTCTCGATGCCGTCGGCCAGGCGCTGCGGGTTGGTGACGAAGAGATCGTCGCCGACCAGCTGGACCTTGTCGCCGATCATGTCGGTGAGGGTCTTCCAGCCGTCCCAGTCGTCCTCGTCGAGCGGGTCCTCGATCGAGACGAGCGCGTACTTGTTGACGAGCTCGGCGTAGACGTCGGCCATCTCGGCGGCGGAGAGCTGCTTGCCCTCGAAGTGGTACTTGCCGTCCTTGAAGAACTCGGTGGCGGCCACGTCCAGAGCCAGGGCGACGTCGGTGCCGAGCTCGTAGCCGGCCTTCTGGATGGCCTCGACGATCAGGTCGAGCGCGGCGGTGGTGGACTCCACGGAGGGGGCGAACCCGCCCTCGTCGCCCAGGCCGGTGGACAGGCCGCGGTCCTTGATGACGGTCTTGAGGTGGTGGTAGACCTCAGTACCCATGCGCAGGGCCTCGCGGAAGGTCGGGGCGCCGATGGGGGCGATCATGAACTCCTGCACGTCGACGCCCGAGTCGGCGTGGGCGCCACCGTTGAGGATGTTCATCATCGGGACCGGCAGAACGTGCGCGTTGGAGCCGCCGATGAAGCGGTACAGCTCGAGGCCCGAGGACTCGGCGGCGGCGCGGGCCACGGCCAGCGAGACGCCCAGCACGGCGTTGGCGCCGACGGTCGACTTGTTGGGCGTGCCGTCGGCGTCGAGCAAAGCCTCGTCGACAAGACGCTGGTCCTCGGCCGGGATGTCGATCACGGCGGGGGCCAGCACGTCGAGGACGGCCTCAACGGCCTTGGTGACGCCCTTGCCCAGGTAGCGCTCGTCGGAGTCACGCAGCTCGACGGCCTCGTGGGCGCCGGTCGACGCACCGGAGGGCACGGCGGCGCGGCCGAACGAGCCGTCGTCCAGAAGCACCTCCACCTCGACGGTGGGGTTGCCTCGCGAATCGAGGATCTCCCGGGCTCCGACCTGCTCGATAAGCGCCATCTGTGCTCCTTGGGGGAAGTTCGTGGGTTCGTGTGCGTGGCCGGCGCCGCATGGGCGGGCGCAGTCCGCGGCCCATTGTTCCACGAGCCTCTCCGCGGCGCGCCGAGGCGGCGCCGGGGGCGTGTACCGCCCACTCCGTGGCACCCACTGACCACCGCTCGCCGTCGAGCACAACCGCCCATGACGCGCGAGTCTCAGCGAACGCTGAAAGTTGCGCTGAGAGCGCGGAGCATTCCTACTATCGGTCATGGAGTCCACTACTGCAGAGGTCAGTTGGCTACTTAGTGCCCTGGCACAGGCGTCGGCCGCCCTAATTGCGATAGTCGGCGGTCTACTTGTCTCCCGGTACGTGGCGCTCCATGCGGAGCAGCAGGCTGCGCTACGCAGAGTCGATGATTTGACGCGCCGTGCAGATGAAGCCGAGACGCGACTAGGCAAGGCGCGTAACGAACTCGACTTGTCCTACGTTGATGACGCCCTCGATACCTACGATGTCTTTGAGTTGATCGCGAAGGAGGGATTCAAGCCCACAATCGAGGATGTGCTCGCCGTTGTGGACGACGACAGGCTCGATCACGACCTACTAATCGTTCGCTTAGCGGATCTAACAACTGAACTGGAGACAGCCGAGACTCAACTGATTGAACTCGTTCCCGTCGAGCAACACCACTTAGAATTTGACGAATTCCGGCGCCAACACGGGTTAGAAGTTAACCACCGTTCGGCTTGGGAGTGGACTTACGCCTCAATCTGCGAAGAGCAACGCGAAGAATGGCAAAAGTCTCAATATAGGCGGCAAGACTACACACCTCTAACCCCGCTGATTCACGGGCCGGTGTAA
>NZ_KV823890.1:0-5530 GCF_001815995.1 Dietzia sp. HMSC21D01
CGCCTGCACAGACAGACCCGCGGCCGGCCCGGGTACAGCCGCACGCGGCCATGGCGTCTCGCGCGCCCCGATGCGCAGGCCGGACGCCATGCCGAGGGGCGGCGATGGCTCAGCCCTGCATCCGCAGGGGCGAGACGCCATGCAAGGGAGCGGACGCCAGGAGCGAGAAGCCATGGAGAGGAGCGAGGCGCCAGGCACAGGAGCGGATGCCAAGAGCGGCGCGGCGGGAGCGCGGGCGAGACGCCGCGAAACGGGGCGAGACGCCAGGCACAGGAGCGGCCGCATCCATTGCGAGCCCCCGGCGGCGCGGCGGCGAGTTCCGGCCGAACGACGGGCGAGTTCCGGCCGGACGGCGAGGGGCGGGCCTGCCCCGAGACGAACCCGGACAGAGCGATCACGGAATGCCGTGAAAACATGCCATCTGCCGCATACGTGCAGGTAGAGAGCTTAGGCTTGCCTGACTTAGCACAGCCTCAACTTGCTTGCAAGCCCGCACCGTTCGGTGTTGACTCTGGGGCATACCCCCCAGCCACAGCCACACGAGGAGCGATCGTCATGGCCACTCTCACCGGAATCAGCACCTGCACCGTCACCGCGTGCTCGTTCAACAGCGACCAGAGCTGCAACGCGGGCGCGATCACCGTGGCGGGCGCCCCCGACCACGCCGAGTGCGGCACCTTCATCTCGCTGGACGTCCGCGGCGGCCTGCCCACCGCGAGCGCTCACGTGGGCGCGTGCCAGCGCGTCGAGTGCACCTACAACAAGGACCTGCTCTGCTCCGCGGAGTCGGTCAAGATCGGCGCCGGCGCCGACACCGCCGACTGCCTCACCTACACCCCGGCCTGACCGGCGGATGCCGCGCCGGCGAATCGCCTCTCAGCTGGCGCGGGCCACGTACTGACCCATCTCGCGGACGACGTCGTTGACGCACTCCGCCCGGGTCACGAACGGCAGGTGGATGACATCGGCATCGGTGCCGAGGGCGGTCAGCAGATGCAGACCGTCGGCATCGACGCCCAACACATACGGCGGCTGAGCCGGGTCCCCGGACCCGGCCAGCATCGCCAGGTCAGAACCGAAGCGCGCCCGGATCTCGTCCGCGAGACCGGGCGTCTCGCATGCCAGGGGGTCCGACGGGACCGCGTCCAGATGGGCCGCGTCGACCGTGCCCTCATGCCCCAGCCGGCGCACGTTGACCTCACCCAGCTCGATCTCGATCTCGACGATCCAGCCCTCGCCCTGACGCGCCGCGCGCGCCACCCCGAAGCCGTAGAGGCTCGCCACATGGACCTTAGCCTCGACGATCGGGGCGAACTCGTCGATCATCACCACGACCTCGACCGAGTCGCCGGGCGCGATCATCAGGCCGGACCAGGGCGCCGGGGTCCCCGTGACGACGATCGTCCCCTCCCCGATCCAGCGATGCCCCGCCGAGACCATGACGTCCGAGCGATTCTTGGTGCCGCGAACGGCGACCGTGGCGATGCCCGATCCGTCGAGAAGACGACGCGCGCCCGTGGTGACCGGATTCGACACGATCGGGTGCGCTGTCATCGATGAGACCTCCAGATTCGGATCCTGATGCGAATACCGCATTAGGTGACCCTTGCCTTAGTTAGCTCCTCCTAAGATCCACGGCCGCGCAGGATCTGTCAAGAGGTGGACCCGAAATCCCCCGCACCGCCCTACAGTGGGGGCGTGACCGACGCCACAGACACGGCCGATCCGGCAGCCGACCCGTCCGTCGGCCCACGGCGAGTGCACGCCTTCCGCGACGACGCACTCGGCTATGACGACGCCACGGCCCTGGCGGAGAGGGTGCGCAGGCGCGAGGTCTCGCCCACCGAACTCCTCGAGGCGGCGATCGATCGCTGCGCAACTGTGGACCCCGCGCTCGGCGCTCTCGTCCACACCGATTTCGACCGCGCCCGCGCGCGGGCCGCCCGGCACGATTCCTCGGAGCTGTCCGCCCCGTTGGCCGGCGTCCCGAGCGCGTTCAAGGACGCCGTCCGGGTGGCCGGTTCACCCATGCGGATGGGCTCGCTCGCGGTGCCCGCCACCCCGGCCCTGCGGGACGGCCCCTACGCGCCGCTGTTCCGAGCGACGGGACTCAACCCGGTCGGGACCACCGCGATGCCACCGTTCGGCTGGACCGCCGCCACCGAGAGACAGGGCGGGCTGGTCACCCGGAACCCGTGGAACACCGGGCGGACCAGCGGCGGATCCTCGGGCGGGTCCTCGGCGCTCGTCGCCGCCGGCGCGCTGCCGATCGCCCACGCCAACGACGGCGGCGGATCGATCCGCATCCCGGCCGCGGTCACCGGGCTCGTCGGCTTCAAGCCGAGCAGAGGTCGGCACCCCGACGAGTCGTTCTCCGCCTCCATGCCCGTCAAGCTCATCTCCCAGTCGGTCGTCACCCGGTCGGTGCGGGACACCGTCGCCTTCCTCACGGCATTCGAGTCCGCGTATCGCCCGGTCGGCGTCCCGCCGATCGGCCACGTCCATCACGCGCCGCGGCGGCGCCTGCGGATCGGCTTGGTCGAGACGAGCCCTGCCGGCGGGCCGACCGACGCCGCGGGCCTCGCGGTGCTGCGGCAGACCGCCGAGAGACTGACCGCGCTCGGGCACGAGATCCTCCCCGTGGGCGCGCCCGTCGCCGCGTCGTTCCGCGACGACTTCATCGCCTACTGGGGACTACTCGCACTGAGCACCGCCGCGGGCGGGAATCGCCTGTTCGACCCGCTGTTCGCCCACGACCGGCTCGACCCGTTCACCCTCGGACTGGCCGCGATGGCCAGGCGGAACCTGCCGACCCTGCCCCTTCGACTCGCGCGGCTGGCCAGAGTTCGCCGCCGGTTCGACGCGAGTTTCGGTGACCTCGACTTCTATCTCAGCCCGGTGGTTGCGCACGAGACCCCGGAGGTCGGCTACCTGGACGCCGACCAACCGTTCGAGACCCACCTCGAGCGGGTCTCCGACTGGGTCACCTTCACTCCGCTGCAGAACGTCGCCGGCTCCCCCGCCGTGTCGCTGCCCACGGGCCGGGCACCGGACGGCATGCCGATCGGCGTTCACCTCTCGGCACGCCGCGGGCACGATCGCGTCCTCCTCGAGCTGGCCTCCGAGTACGAGGCGGCCCACCCCTTCGCCCGCATCTGGGACTGACAGCCCCGCCCCGCGGCCACAGCCCCGCCCCGCGGCCACGGCCCCGCCCCCGCAACGACAGCCGAAGCGGCCTTTGACGTCGGCGCAGGTCAAGTGGTTCACTAGTTGAGTAACTAACCCACCAACCCGAGGGGACGCCCAGGTGGACGACGGCAGACCGCTCTTCGTGCAGATCGCCGAACAGATCGAATCGTCGATCCTGGACGGTTCTCTCACCGAGGGCGAGCGCGCGCCGTCCACGAACGAACTCGCCGCCTTCCACCGCATCAATCCGGCGACGGCCGCCAAGGGGATCAACCTCCTGGTCGACCGCGGCATCCTGACCAAGCGCCGCGGACTCGGCATGTTCGTCACGCCCGGGGCCCGCGAACTCCTGCACGCGGAACGACGACAGCGGTTCACCGACGACGTGGTGGCAGCAATGGTCGCCGAGGGCCGCGCCATCGGGCTCGACGTCGAGGAGATCGTCGACATGGTCCGCGCCGCCTACCCGCGCTCCGCCGCCTACTCGCATACCGACACGTTCCCGCGCTCCGCCGCACACCCCAGCCCACCCAAGGAGAGGGCGCAATGACCAACGCCATCGACATCACCCATCTCTCGCGCCATCACCGCGACGCCACGGCCCTCGACGACGTGACCGTCTCGTTCAAGGCAGGAGTCATCCACGGCCTGCTGGGCCGCAACGGCGCCGGCAAAACCTCGCTCATGTCGATCGCCTCCGGCCAGGACTGGCCGAGCACCGGCGACGTCCGCGTGTTCGGCCTGCGTCCCCACGAGAACGAGCAGGTGCTCCCCCGCATCTGCTTCGTTCGCGAGGACCAGCGCTACATCGAGGACTCCTTTGCCCGGCACGCGTTCAAGGCCGCGGCGATGGCCTATCCCAACTGGGACGCCGACCTCGCCGAGCGCCTCGCCGAGGACTTCCGCGTCCCCGCCCGGACGCGGATCAAGAAGATGTCGCGGGGCCAGCGCTCCGCCGTCGCGGTGATCCTGGGAATCGCCTCGCGCGCGGACGTGACCTTCTTCGACGAGCCCTACATGGGCCTCGACGCGGTCGCCCGCCAGTTGTTCTACGACCGTCTCCTGCAGGACTACACCGAGCATCCCCGCACGCTCATCCTGTCCACGCACCTCATCGACGAGCTCGCCCACCTCCTCGAGAACGTGGTGGTGATCGACCGGGGCCGGATCCTGCTCGACGAGCCCGTCGAGTCGCTGCGCGGGCGGGCGGTCACGCTGGTCGGCCCCGCCGACGCCGTGCGCTCGCTGGCGGGATCGCGGCGGGTGCTCCACTCCGAGTCGATGGGGCGGACCCTACGGGCGACCGTCCTGCGCGCCCCGGGCCAGACCGAGGGCCCCTTCGAGGACCAGCGCGCGCGGGCTGACGGCGTCGAGGTCCTGCCCGTCTCGCTCCAGCAGCTGATCGTCCACCTGACGTCGGCGGGCGCCTCGTCGTCGTCGCCCTCGTCGTCACCCTCGTCGTCACCCTCCTCACCGCCACCACCGTCACCGTCACCGACCGGACCGGGGCCCGGCGCCCCGGCCGTCACCACCACCGGACTCAGCTCGGAGGTCTCGTCATGATGTCCGCCACCGCCGAGGCCGCCGCCTCCACCGGCACCACCACGCCGTCCGCCACGTCCTCACGGATCCTGTCCGCGTTCCGGCTCCAGTTCATCGTGCGCAGCAACTTCGTCGTGGTGCCGGTGATGGTCTTCCTGTTGTCGTGGGCGGTGTCCGTGGGCATCACGTTCTGGATCGCCGCGATCGCCGACGGCCGCACAGCAGGCGAACCGATGTACAGCGGAGCCGCCCAGTCCGCGATCTGGACGCTCGGATTCATGGCCGCCTACACGGTCACCCAGACCATGCCGTTCGCGATGGCGTTGAGCTTCAGCCGGCGCACGTTCGTCCTCGGCGCCTACCTGGCGTTCGCGGTGGTGTCGGCGGCGTTCGGCGTCGCCTTCATGGCCGGGACCGCGATCGAGCGGGCCACGGACGGGTTCGGCATCCACGCCTACCAGTTCGACCTGCCGTTCATCACCGGCAGTCACGGCCTGGCGGGTGCGGGCCTGCTGGCCGGGACGCTCCCCCTCGCCGTGATGCTGGTGGGCTTCCTCGCGGCCGCGGCGTTCCGGCGCCTGTCCCTCATCGGATTTTGGACCGCGGTGATCGCGGTCATCGCCGGCCTCGCCGTCGCGCTGCTGCTGGCCGTGCAGAACATCGGCTGGCCGCGGATCGCCGAGTGGTTCGCGGCGCAGACCGCCCTCAGCGCGAGCGCCTACCTGATGGTCGTCGCCGTGCTCGCCGGCGCCCTGGCCTACCTGGTCCTGCGGCGGGACACCCCGGCGAGCTGAGCGTG
>NZ_KV823891.1:0-11046 GCF_001815995.1 Dietzia sp. HMSC21D01
GGCGCCCACGGGCAGCTCGATCTCGCCGGCGGCCACCCCGGCCGCGCGCAGCAGCGAGCGGACTTCTCGGACCTGATCCGCGGTGGCCACGGTGACGACAGTGCCGATGGCGCCGGCGCGGGCGGTGCGGCCCGACCGGTGGACGTAGGCCTTGTGCTCGGCCGGCGGATCGGCGTGGACGACGAGCCCGACGTCGTCGACGTGGATGCCGCGGGCGGCGATGTCGGTCGCCACGAGCACGGTCGCCTCGCCGGAGGAGAACGCGTCGAGGTTCCGCACGCGGGCGTTCTGCGACAGGTTGCCGTGCAGGTCCACGCTCGCCACGCCGCGGCCGGTGAGCTGCTTGGCCAGGCGCTTGGCGCCGTGCTTGGTGCGGGTGAACATGACGGTCCGCGGGTGCGCGCCGGCGAGGTCGGCGAGGGCGCGGACGCGGTCGTCGGCGTCGACGTGGAACACGTGGTGCGCGGTCGGTCCGGGCGTCGCCGAGCCGTCGTCCACCGAGTGGTCCACCGGGTCGGTGAGGAACTTGGTCACCAGCTTCTGCACGCCCGAGTCGAGGGTCGCGGAGAACAGCAGCCGCTGGGCGTCCGCCGGGGTCGCCGACAGGATGCGGGTGACGCCGGGCAGGAAGCCCAGGTCGGCCATGTGATCGGCTTCGTCGAGGACGCTGATCTCGATGCCGTCCAGGCGGCAGTGCTTCTGGCCCATGAGGTCCTCGAGGCGGCCGGGGCAGGCCACGACGATGTCGACGCCGCGGTTCAGCGCGTCCACCTGGCGGCCCTGGGACACGCCGCCGAAAATCACGGTGGTCTTCATGCCGAGGGCGTTGGCGAGCGGCGCGAGGGTCTCGTCGATCTGGCGGGCGAGCTCGCGGGTCGGGGCGAGGATCAGGCCGCGCGGCGCGTTGCGGGTGCGGCGACCGCCGGAGGCGGCCAGACGCGCGACGAGCGGGAGGCAGAACGCGTAGGTCTTGCCGGAGCCGGTGCGACCGCGGCCGAGCACGTCACGGCCGGACAGGGCGTCGGGCAGCGTCGCCGACTGGATAGGCGTCGGGGTGGTGATGCCCGCGCCGCTCAGGACGTCGAGCAGGGGGGAAGGAACGCCGAGATCGGCGAAAGAACGTGACAAGAGGAAGTGCTCCGAACATAGAGGATGGCGTCTTGCCCGGCGCGCTCACGGAGAATCGCATCGCCACTCAGGCGGTACGTCCGGTGCGCGACCACGGGATGGTCGACAGGCCGCGGCCCGAGGCAAGAGTGGTGCGGGCCGTCCGGAGACCACCCTACGCGCCGACGGACCGCGCACCCCATTCCCCGAGACAGGTGTGACGAGGACATCACGAGTGTCGGTGCGGGGTGGCACCATACAGATCGTGCGACTCGACCTGTCCCTACTGCGCCGCCCGGAGCTCGGGTCGGTGCTGCTCGGACGGGAGCGGGAATCCGCCCGGATCCGCGCCTGGCGCGTCCGGATCCTGTTGATCCTGTCGCTACTGGGCTCCAACCTCGTGGGCGTCGCCGTCGCCGTGACGCTGGTCTTCTTCGTGCTGCCCGGCCCGGCGCTGCTCTCGCGGGAGTTCCTCGTCCCCACCGTGATCGTCGTGCCCGTCTACGTGTCGTTGGCGGTCATCACGGGCACGGTGTGGGTGACCCGCGCCGTCTACCGCCGGGTCCGCTGGTTCCTGGAGGGACACGAACCCACTGATCGGCAGCGCATCCGTACCCTCCGGCTGCCGGGGCGCATCACCCTCATCCAGGCGTTCCTGTGGCTGCTCGGCGCGGCCGTGGTGACCCCCGCGTACGGCGTGGTGGACCCGTCGTCGATCCCGGTCGTGGGGTTCACGATCGTGTTCGCCGGCCTGGTCGTGTGCGGTGTCGCGTTCCTGCTGGCCGACTTCGGACTGCGTCCCGTCGCGGCGGTCGCGCTGTCCACCGGCAGGGCGCCGCGGGCCCGGTTCCTCGGCGCCATGACGCGACTCCGGGTGGCATGGGCCCTGGGCAGCGGGGTCCCCGTGACAGGCCTGATCATCGTGGCGATCTACACCCTCGCGGGCCGCGCCCTGTCACTGGAACGCCTCGCCGTCGTCGTCATCGTCCTCGGTGCCACCTCACTGCTGGCCGGGTTCCTCCTCATCTCGCTGGCGACGGCCTCGATGATCGGCCCGCTGCGCAGCGTGCGGTGGGCGATGGAGGACATCACGGCCGGCACCCTGTCCCGGCGGGTGGTGGTCTACGACGGCACCGAGCTCGGCGAGCTGCAACGCGGCTTCAACCAGATGGCCTCCGGGCTCCAGGAGCGCGAGCGGCTGCGGGACCTGTTCGGGCGGCACGTGGGCCGCGACGTGGCCGAGGCCGCCGAACTCCACGAGCCCGAACTGGGCGGGCGGGACTCGCGCGTCGGCGTGGTGTTCGTGGACCTCATCGGCTCCACCGAGATGGCGGTGCGGTCCGAGGCCTCCGAGGTGGTGGACGTGCTCAACCAGTTCTTCTCCGTGGTGGTGGAGACCGTGGAGGAGTACGACGGCATCGTGGACAGCTTCCTGGGCGACGCCGCGCTCGTGGTGTTCGGGGCGCCGCGGTCGATGGTGGACCCGGCCACCGCGACCCTGGCGTGTGCGCGCGTGCTGGGGCGGCGGCTGCAGGAGCGGGTGCCCGACTGCCGCGCCGGCATCGGGGCGTCGTTCGGCGACGTGGTGGCCGGGTACGTCGGCTCGGACGACCGCTTCGAGTACACGGTGATCGGCGACGCGGTCAACGAGGCCGCGCGCCTGTGCGAGCTGGCCAAGGACCGGCCCGGGCTCGTCCTGGCCTCGGGCGCGGCGACCGACGCCGCCGCGGAGGTCGAGCGTGGCCGCTGGGACGAGGTGGGCTCGCAGGTCGTGCGGGGGCGGGACGAACCGACCCGGCTGTGCGCGCCGGCCGACGCGGCGGACACGCCGGAGGCGGCTGACACCGCGGACGGCGCGGACGGCGCGGACTCCCGCTAAGACGGACTCCCGCTGCTACTGCAGGACGACATCCTGCCCGCCGAGCGCGACCTCGAGGCCCTCCGGCACCACGCGGGCGCCCTCGATCACCACGCCGTCGGGCAGCGAGGCGACGGTCGAGTCGACGGTGCCCGTGATGCCCGAGAACAGGCCGTTCGGCAGGTCGAACCCGAGGAGCGAGGTCTGCTGTGGCGTGAGGGTCAGCTGACCGTCGGTCACGCCGGGGACGACGCCGCCCTCCGCGATCCCGCCGATGTCCGCGCGCAGCAGCCCGGCGGCGGGGTCAGGCCGCACCGAGCGGACCTCGGTCAGACCCGCCACGGGTGAGCCCTCCGCCGGGTTGCCCTGCGAGGCGGCGGCCGCGAGCTGCTCGCCGCTGAGCACCGCGATGCCGTCGGCGGTGTCGGCGCGGATCCCGCCGTCGACCAGCCGGACGGAGTGGCCGGTCACGTCGATGCGCGGGACGGTCGCGTTGCCCGGAGAAGTCAGCCGGACCGTCCCCACGGCCTGGGTCGTGGCCAGATCCCACAACACGGGAGTGCTGCCGAACCCCACCGACACCGGCGCATCGAGCCGGGCGGACGCCTCGCTCTCGGCCCGGTCGGACAGATACCAGCGGGCCCCGAACTCCGCGGCCACCACCAGCCCCACCAGAAGCAGGAGCAGTACGAGCAGCGAGCACCCGCACCCGCGTCCGCGTCGCCCGCCGCCGCGACGTCCGTTGGCGGCCATCCGATCTCGTCGTCCCATGGGGGTATGGTGCCGGACCCGCGCTACGCGGTCCACCGTCTCGGGGACCGGTTGCGAGGGTAGGTGTCCGCCCTCACGATCGGGGGCATGACCGAGACACAGGATGCACGAACCGACACCCGAACCGTCGCTTTCCTCGTGGCCTCCGAGGGCATCGAGCGCGTCGAACTCACCGAGCCGTGGGGCGCCGTCTCCGGGGCGGGTCACACGCCGATCCTCGTCAGCACGGACAGCGGCGAGGTCGGGCTGGTCGACCACCTCGACCCGGCCGGCGCGCACGCCGTCGACCGGATCAGCGCCGACACCTCGGCCGCCGACATCGACGTGCTCGTCCTACCCGGCGGCGTCGCCAACCCGGACGCGCTGCGGCAGGACTCCCACGCCGTCAACCTGGTGCGCGAGATGGTCGACGCGGGTAAGCCCGTGTTCGCCATCTGCCACGCCCCCTGGATGCTCGTCGAGGCCGACGTGGTCCGCGGCCGCCGGATCACGTCCTACCCGAGCCTGCGGACGGATCTGGTCAACGCGGGCGCGGAGTGGGTCGACGCGGAACTCGTCAGTGACGGCGGGATCACGACCAGCCGCCGGCCCGACGACCTGCCCGCCTTCTGCGACGCGCTCCTCGAGGCACTTCGCGGAGACGCCTGAGGACGTTTCGACGATGATCGGCGTCTACGTCCACAACCGTGGGCGCGGGCATCTGCACCGGGTGCTGCCGGTCGTCGCGGCTCTGAGGGAGCGGGGCGAGGAGGTCACGCTGCTCGTGACCGGGCCGTTCGACCACGCCCTCCGCCCGCCCGGGGTCGAGGTGGTGCACCTGCCCGTCGACGGGGTCGCGGCCCAGGGTCTCGCGGTCGCCGCTCGCCGGAGCGCGGTGGCGTGGATCGACCGCGCCCGGCCGCGGGCGTTCTGGGTCGACTCGTCACCGGGGATGTCGCTGGCCGCGCGGATGGCCGGCGTCCCGATGGTGAGCACCCTGCCGCCCGGACTGCGGGACGACGAACCGCACCGGCTCCGCTGCCGTGCCGCCGAGAAACTCATCGCGGCGTGGCCACCCGGCGCGCACCGCGAGGCCGTCGCGCAGGCGGGACGTGCGGTGTACGAGATCGGCGGGATCTCCCGCTTCGAGCGTCGCGAGCCCGAGCCGCACGATCGGCGCCGTCGCCCCCGCGTGGTCCACCTCAACGGATCCACCGAAGTCTGGGACCACCGGTTCTGGCGCGCGGTCCGCACGACCGCCGGCGAGCTGGGCGTGGCGGAATGGACGGAGCTGGGTGGGCCGGACGGGGCGTGGCACGACGACCCGTGGTCCGAGCTGTGCTCTGCGGATGTGGTGGTCACCGGGGCGGGCCAGACGTCCGTCGCCGACGCCGCCTGCGCGGACGTCCCGCTCGTGGTGGTCCCGGGAAAGCATGATCACGGCGAGTACGACGCCACCGCCGAGGCGCTGGCCGGGCTCCCCGGCACGTCGGTGATGAGGTACGGAGACGGGCCCACGGCGGTCGCGCACGCGGTGCGCGAGCAGGTGGACCGCGCTCTGGACGGCGAAGCCGGGGGTATCCGGAAGTGGTGGGGGGTGGACGGCGCGGCGTCGCGCGCCGCGGAGGTCATCCGGTCGACGACGACGAGGACCGCGTCTCGACGGTGACCGCTGCCGCCCGCACGGCCGGAATGTGAGGCGTGGACAACTTCTCACCTGTAGTGGATTCTGCTGCAAAAGCGCTGCGCAACCCGTTGACACGAACATATACCTCTCGGTATGTGAGTTCACTCCGCGCACGGCGAGGCGGATCACTGACAGGATGGGTGCAGAGCGCTGCCGACCGAGCTTTCAGGGCCTGACACGGGCACGTCGGAACGGCGGGAACGGAGGCCACATGCCCAGATACAAGAACCTCGAACCCATGGCGGCTTTCTGGTCGTGGCGCGACGGTGCGGCGTGCATCGGCCACGAGGACCTGTTCTACAGCCTCGAGGAGGAGTCGAAGGGCGCGCGGCGGAAGAAGGAGGACCAGGCAAAAGCGGTGTGTGCCACCTGCCCGGTCTTCGACACCTGCCGGACGTTCGCCCTTGAGACCAAGGAGTTGTACGGCGTATGGGGCGGCCTCACCGAGGCCGAAAGGCATCGGATCGCCGGCCGCCACCGCACCGGCTGACCCCGTGATCCGCGCGAGCGATCGTGCGGATCCTAATTTGGATCCCCAGGGGTCGCCTCGTGTCCGGGGCGGCCCTTCGTCCTGTTGGCCTCTTTCATCTCCGCCTCGTGGACGTGTCGGCGGCCGCCGGTGAGCTCCTCGCGCACCGCGCGGTCGACCTCGCGCGCGGTGGACCAGAAGCCGTCGTCGAACTCCTCCACCATCTGGAACGTCCACCGGCCGTGGAGGACGTTGACCCCCACGACCTCGGATCGGATCCGTTCGGCGAGTTCCGTGCGACCGATCTCGTCGAGCTTGTCGGCGGCCTCCTGGAGGAGGATGTCCGCTCGCCCGATGAGCTGGTGCAGGTCGTACAGCCGACCGCGGGCCCGCTCGATGTACTCCAGTGCCTCGCTCACGCTGCCGGCCGCCTCGACCTCGGCGTCGGTCGCGCCCTCGGGTCGACGGTGCGTCTCGTCGACGCTCGGGGTGCGGTTGTCGTCTCCGGATGCCACGTCGTCTCCCGCCACGTCAGACCGTCCGGGTGATGCGCTGCAGCTGCCGCGGGTTCGTGTGGTGTTTGAGTGCGGTGACCAGGCCCGCACGCCGACCGTCGCGGGTCTCGTACGTCCTCGGCTCGCCGGCGAACATCTTCTCCGACCGCGTCTCCGGCGCGTCGTCGGCCGTGGCCTTGAGGAACCGGTTCGGCAGCGACAGCTTGGCGATGGTGCGCCACGACTGCCAGTACTGCTTGTACAGCGGGCCGGTGGTGTACGGCAGATCCCAGCGGCGGCAGACGTCCTGCACCTTCTCGGCGACCTCGGCGTACCGGTTGGACGGGATCGTGGGGAACAGGTGGTGCTCGATCTGGAACGACAGGTTGCCGGACATGAAGTGCATGAGCTTGCTGCCGGTGAAGTTGGCCGAGCCCAGCATCTGGCGCAGGTACCACTGCGCCTGGGTCTCGTTCTCCAGGTCCTCCAGGGTGAACTTGTCGGCCCCGTCCGGGAAGTGACCGCAGAAGATCACGGCGTTCGACCACAGGTTGCGGATGACGTTGGCGGTCATGTTCGCGGTCATGGTGGTCTTCCAGTTGGGGCCCGACAGCAGCGGGAACCACACGTAGTCCTTGCCCACCTGGCGGCGGGCCTTCCGCAGGAACTGCCCGATCCGCTTCTTCTGCTCGTCCCACCCCGAGGAGTTGATGGTCCCCGGTGCAATCTCGAGGTGCTGGACGCCCACGCCCCACTGGAACGCGAACGCGAGCATCGTGTTCCAGACCAGGTTGAGCGAGTTGGGCGGGTGCCACGGCTGGTCGCGCGTCACCCGCACCACGCCGTACCCGACGTCGTCGTCCATGCCGACGATGTTGGTGTACTTGTGGTGGTGGTAGTTGTGCGTGGCCTTCCAGTGCTCGGACGTGCCGACGATGTCCCACTCCCAGGAGCTGGAGTGGATGACCGGGTCGTTCATCCAGTCCCACTGCCCGTGCATCACGTTGTGCCCGAGCTCCATGTTCTCGATGATCTTCCCGGCGGCGAGCAACCCGGTGCCGAGCGCCCACGCGGGCCGGTACCCGGAGAAGAGCAGGACGACTCGGCCGCCGGCCACGAGGCCGCGCTGCAGTCTGATCGTGTTCTGCACGTATCGGCGGTCGCGGTCGCCGAGGGAGTCCACGACGTCCTGGCGGATCGCCTCGAGTTCCTCGCCGATGGCTTCTACGTCGTCGGCGGTGAGATGGGCGTATTCCCTGACAGCTGATATCGCCATGTAACGACGGTACGCACCGCTGCACGCCATGTCGACCGGTTCGCGGTGCGCGTAGCGGACACGTCCGCGGTCTTGGGGCGGTGAGGCCTTTCGGAGCCCTATAGTTCCTCACATGGCTCTCGTCGAGATCTCAGGCGTCAATAAGCACTTCGGTGACTTCCACGCGCTCAAGGACATCAACCTGTCCATCGAGCAGGGGGAGGTCGTCGTGGTGATCGGGCCGTCCGGCTCCGGTAAGTCGACGCTGTGCCGCACCATCAACCGGCTCGAGACCTTCGAGTCCGGCTCCATCACGATCGACGGCAAGCCGCTGCCCGAGGAGGGTAAGGCGCTCGCCAAGCTGCGCGCCGACGTGGGGATGGTCTTCCAGTCCTTCAATCTTTTCGCCCACAAGACGATCTTGGAGAACGTCACCCTGGGGCCGATCAAGGTCCGTAAGCAGAGCAAGGCGGAGGCGGAGAAACGGGCCATGGAGCTGCTCACCCGCGTCGGGGTCGAGCACCAGGCGGCCAAGTACCCGGCGCAGCTGTCGGGTGGCCAGCAGCAGCGCGTGGCGATCGCCCGGTCGCTGGCCATGGACCCCAAGGTCATGCTCTTCGACGAGCCGACCTCCGCCCTCGACCCCGAGATGATCAACGAGGTCCTCGACGTGATGACCGGCCTGGCCAAGACCGGCATGACGATGGTCGTGGTGACCCACGAGATGGGCTTCGCGCGCAAGGCCGCCGACCGCGTGATCTTCATGGCGGACGGCGAGCTGGTCGAGCAGGCCACACCCGAGGAGTTCTTCACCAATCCGCAGAGCGCCCGGGCCAAGGACTTCCTGTCCAAGATCCTCTCCAACTAGAAGGGCCCGTCCGCGGACCCGTTCAGGACCCATCCACCCCACCCCACAAGGAGTACTCATGAACATCCGACGGATCGGAGCGGCCGCGGCGGCCGTCTCCCTGGCGCTCGGGCTGAGCGCGTGCGGCAGCGATGACGGCGGCGACGGCGGGAACCAGCTCAAGGTCGGCATCAAGTTCGACCAGCCGGGCCTCGGCCTCAAGGAGGGCAACGAGTACACCGGCTTCGACGTCGACGTCGCCCGCTACATCGCCGAGAAGCTCGGCACCGCCGAGGACGACATCGAGTGGATCCAGGCGCCGAGCGCCCAGCGCGAGACGCTGCTGGAGACCGGCCAGGTCGACATGATCGTGGCCACGTACTCCATCACCGACTCCCGCAAGGAGAAGGTCGGATTCGCCGGACCGTACTTCATCGCCGGCCAGGACCTGCTGGTCCGCGCCGACGACGACTCGATCACCGGGCCGGACTCCCTCGACGGCAAGCGCCTGTGCTCGGTCACCGGCTCGACCTCGGCGCAGACCGTCAAGGAGCAAGTGCCGGGCGTCAACCTTCAGGAGTTCGGCACCTACTCCGAGTGCGTCTCCGCGCTGGTGTCCAACGCGGTCGACGCCCTGACCACGGACGACACGATCCTCGCGGGCTACGCTTCCCAGGACCAGTACCAGGGCCAGCTCAAGGTGGTCGGCGCGCCGTTCACCGAGGAGCGCTACGGCGTGGGCATCGCCAAGGGCGACACGGAGAAGTGCGAGCAGATCAACGAGGCCATCCGCGAGATGATCTCGGACGGTAGCTGGGACACCGCGGTCGAGGAGAACCTCGGCGCCGCCGGCTTCACCCCGGGCGAGGGCAACCCGCCCGAGCCGGACGCCTGCGCTTGATCTGAATCGATCCCTGCCGGCCGGGTCGACACCCGACCCGGCCGGCCCCGCCACCTCCGCGCCGCCGCCCACCGGGGCGCGGAGGTCCGGCACCCCATCACGGAAGGTGGACCATGGGCGACATCTTCGCCGACTATGACGTCCTCGGAGCGGTCTGGGTGACCATCCAGCTTTCGATCCTGGGCAGCATCGGCGCCCTGATCCTGGGAACGCTCGTGGCCGTCCTGCGCGTGTCCCCGGTGGCGGTGCTGCGCGGCCTGGGGACCTCGTACGTCAACACGTTCCGGAACCTGCCGCTGACGCTGCTGATGGTCTTCAGCATCCTGGGCCTGTCCTTCATCCTGCAACTGTCGGTCTCCGACGACTTCGCGCGCAACGCGTTCTGGTGGGCGGCGATCATGCTGGCCGTCTACCACGCGGCCTACATCTGTGAGGCCCTGCGCTCGGGCGTCAACACGGTGCCGGTGGGGCAGGCGGAGGCGGCCCGCTCGATCGGCCTGGGGTTCGGACAGTCCCTGCGCGAGGTGATCCTCCCGCAGGCGTTCCGCGGCGCGATCGCCCCGCTCGGCTCGGTCATCATCGCGCTCATCAAGAACTCCACCGTCGCGGCCGTGATCGGCGTCGGTGACTCGGCGGGGCTGCTGCAGGTGATCACGGAGAACGAGGGCGCGAGCCTGCCGACGTTCTTCTTCTTCGCGATGGTCTTCGTGATCCTCACCCTCCCGATCGGGCTGTGGACCACCTCCCTCTCCCGGAAGCTGGCGGTGAAGCGATGAGCACCCAGGCCGTCCTGTTCGACGCGCCCGGTCCCAAGGCCAGGCTGCGTCACGGTGTCCTCACGGTGGTGGGCGCGATCCTCGCGCTGGGCATCGCGTACATCGTCTTCCTGCAATTCCAGAAGGCCGGTCAGCTCAAGGCCTTCATGTGGGAGCCCTTCGTCACCGACCCCGAGGTGTGGACGTCGTACCTCATCCCCGGGCTCAAGGGCACGTTCACCGCGGCCGGGATCTCGATCGTGCTCGCGGTGGTGTTCGGGCTGCTGTTCGGCATGGGCCGACTCTCGCCGTTCGCCCCTCTGCGGTGGTTCTGCAGTGTGATCGTCGAGTTCTTCCGCGCCGTGCCGGTGCTTCTGATGATGGTGTTCGCCTACTTCGGGTACTTCGCCACGTCCGACCTCGTGCCCAACCAGCACGCGCCGCTCGCCGCCGTCGTCACCGCTCTCACGCTCTACAACGGGGCTGTCATCGCCGAGCTCGTCCGTTCGGGCGTCCACGGTCTGCCCAAGGGGCAGTCCGAGGCGGGACTGTCGGTGGGCCTCACCTCCGGGCAGGTGCTGCGGTCGATCCAGCTCCCCCAGGCCCTCACAGCGATGCTCCCGGCCCTTGTCGGCCAACTCGTCGTCGTCCTCAAGGACTCCGCGCTGGGTTACGGCATCACCTACCTCGAGCTGCTCAACTGGTCCAAGACGCTCGGCTCGGCGTACGCCAACACGGTCCCCGCGTACATCGTGGCGGGCATCCTGTTCATCGTCATCAACTACTCGCTGACCAAGCTCGCCGTGTACCTCGAGGGTCGGATGAAGAAGCGCCGCGCCAGGGCCTGACCGCCGCGACACTTCCCGTTCCGCCTACGGGCCCGGGACTGCGAAGAGGGGCCCCGCCGGATCCGATCCGGCGGG